>DFJV01000136.1 GCA_002373205.1 Treponema sp. UBA3662 | reverse complement strand
AGGAGTTTCTGCCACAACGCGGCCAAATGAATCCACAAAGGCTGTTACCCCGCTTGCAGTGCTTCTTGCGCAGGGCACACGGTTTTCTGCACAACGGAAAACAGACATTGCAAGGTGCTGCTTCTGGCAGGGGACGCTTAGAGACCAGGAGTCGTTGCTTATGTTTACGAACACTTCCGCACCCCCAAGGACAAAGCGGCGGCACAAAGAGCCAAAGGTATCTTCAAAGCAGATTGGCACGGAGAACTTTACGGAGCGCACGTTAAAGACCACGTATTGGCTACCCGGAGTCCAAAGGCGGTCATTGTCCATAAGGAGTTTTTTGTAGAGACTGGGGGCAAAATTCTTGTAGGGGAACCACTCTGCAAAGGGTACCAAGTGTATTTTTTCGTAAACCAAGGGGGTTGGCGGTATGACGTTTCCTAAAGAAGAGTCAAAAACTAAGGCAGCGTTGTAGTCATCTGAAGAGGAAGGGCTGCTTTCTACGGTACGCTGGTTTCCTATTACGAAGGCGCAGTCTTTTCCTGCAACAAATTCAAGCAGGCGGTTTATAATTTCTACCCGGTCAAAGTCTACGCGCTTTTGGTAGTGGTACTCCACCGGGGGAACGACGGCTGTTTCCGGCCAGACGACTATCTGTGCGTCAGGATTTTGGGAAAGGGCTTCTTTTGTAAGTTCAGTAAGATTTTTTATGTCCCTTCTGTAGACATCGACCCCATACTTTTCTGAATCGGTATTGTTTTGTATGCAGAGGATTTTTACGCTTTTAAGTGAGGAAGGATTTGCGCCTTTGCCAAGTGCAAGGACAATAGCCCCGTAAGCAAACATCAATAAAAGGCCAGCAAGGGTGAATGCAAGGGGCAGGCGGTTTGCAAAGAGGGATTTTTTTAGGCATTTTCCATTCGACAGGCTTAGGGAACGTTTTTTTGTTTCTTCTTTTTTAATTGCATGTGCACCGAATAGGACAGATGCAGCTGATGCTGAGACCATGGCACAGGCAAGGGAAAGCGGCCATACACCACCCCAGGCTGCGTTTTGCAGAAGGGGCAGGTTCTTCCACTGGGTATAGCCAAGAACTCCGTAGCTAAAGCCAACAAAGCCCAAAGTCTTTAAATATTCGTAGGAGCACCAGACAAGGGCTTGGGCAAAAAATGCAAGCAGGCAAAAACGCCCACCGCAAAAAGTGCAAAAGGCCTTATCCGCAAGCTTTAGAAGGACAAAGACCAGGGCAAGTATTAGTCCATAGCAAAAGAGAGCTATGTAGAGCGTGTAGGGGTTAAAAGAAGCCAGCCAGTAGCAGGACAAGCCGTAAGAAAGGATTCCGTAAAAAAAGCCCTTTAGCCAGACCGTCTTAAATGATGAAGTCCTTATTGCAAGGAAAACCGGCAACAAGGCAAAAAACCCCAGCGGAAAGAGTCCGTTATGAAAAAAAATGTTGGGATGTGAAAGAAAAAAAAGAATAGCTCCGCCTGTTACAGCCAGCCATGAAAAAAGATGCATACCAATTAGTTGGCACCGGAATTTTCTACAGGAAGTTCCCAAAGAGATTTTTTTAGCTCCTGTCCGGACCTAAAGGCGGCAACATAGTGTGGAGCAACGGAAAGCTGTTCACCAGTCTTGGGATTACGGGCTTTGCTTCTGCCCTTGCGCAATCTTGCTTCAAAAGTGCCAAAACCGCGAAGCTCTATTGTATTGCCACTTTTTAATGATTCTTTTAATTGAAGGAGAAGATTCTCTACAATTTCCTGAACCAATTTTTTTTCTGCTTTCGTATTTAAGTACACTGCCTCAACTAAATCATATTTTGTTATTTTTTTAGAAGACATCAATCTACCCCTGCGAAACAGAATTGTTTTGTTTTGTTTTTCTGCAACCAACGGAAAACCCCAGTGTTGCCACTGCAACTTACCCGGAGCCTCCGTCTTATAGATGCGCTTTAGTTAGCTACTGTTTTTGCAGCAAACGTTTTGTTAAGAAGAATTGCCATGCGGCTCTTCTTGCGGGAACAAGCGTTAGACTTTATAACGCCCTTGCGCTTTGCGTTGTCAAGTTCTGACTGCAAGGCTCTGTAAGCTTCCTGAGCAAGATTCTGATCTTTCTGCTGGAGTGCAGCAAGAAATTTCTTTGCGCTTGTATGGCAGCGTGATTTTACAGCGCGGTTACGCATGCGGCGTACTTCGCTCTGTTCATGTCTTTTCTGTGCAGATGTTTTATTCTTAGACAAAGGATTACCCCCAAATAAAATTCAATTATAAAATCAGAACGCAATTATTTGAAATCTTTTGGTCTGCGCTCTGTACGTTTGCACTTCTGGCACTCAGCGATATTTCTAAGCCTGCCGTTTTCGAACAAGGTCTTCATAATAATTTCGCCGCCGCAATCGGGACACATAAACTTCTGAGTAGCAACTGTGGTACGAGAGTTTTTACTGGCTCCTGCCATGACGTTCCTCCATATACAAAATTCGGTATTTACTGAATATACACGAATTTATAACTTTGTGTCAAGTATGCAAGAGGAAATTCTGGCATACAGACCCATAAAAAAACACAAGAAGGGCTCTAAATTTATTCAGATTTGCGCCATTCGTCCAGCTGGGCCTGGATAAGAGCCGGGGCTTCTGCCAAAATGCGCTTTTCGTCTTCCTTGGTCTGGGGAACGTCAAAAACCTTTAGCACCTTTACCCGGTAGGCACCTTTCTTTAGGTTTTGCAGCATCATGCCTATGTGGGAAAGCTTCCAGCCCCCGTCCAGTGCGCAAACCGCAACCGGAAGCTTTACGGTTTCTTCCAACCTTCTGAAACCTGCGGAATAGAAAGTGCCAAGCTTGCCGTCTTTGCTTCTTGTTCCTTCTGGAAAAATAAGGGGGACTATGTCTTTGCTTGCGTTTACCCTGGTACCAAAAGCCTCAAGAGACTTCATGGCCTCGGAAGCGCCTCCGTGCCGGGGAATCATGCAGTGGCCCTGGGTTCTTAGCATTTTTCCTACCATTGGAACTTTGGAAAGGGCATCTTTTGCAACAAAGCGAACTTCCCTTCCATTATAATACCTCTTGGAAAAGAAAAGCAGGTAAACAACTATGTCTATAAGGCTCTGGTGGTTTGAAACCACAAGGAATTTATCCGGAAGACCTTTCAGACTTTTTGTGTCCGCAACAAAGTCGTAGCCGCAGTAGGTCTTTAGGATGGCAAAGAAAAGCCTGTCCGTGCGGTGAGTTATGTAGTTTGACCAAAACAGGGCCCATTTTTTGCTAAAAGGATAGGTTATGGTTATCATTAGGGTGGGAAAAAGCAGCGCGCAGCTTGCAATTATAAAGGTAAATAGACTTAACATGGCTTTATTATACAAAAATATGCGGTAAAAGTCCATAAAGCAAGAAGGCAGACCTCTTCTATATTTCTATTTCTCGAACAATGAATTTATTAATATAATGCACAAGTCATTAAACAGGTCGCTTTCGTATATTTCCTTTTCATTCTTTATGATGTTATATTGGTTATGAACTTTATAAACCGCTTGCCCCTCACCTTCATTAACAATGACGACGAATGATATATTGTCTACAGCACATTTTACATAGCCGTCTGTTTGCTCCGCACAATCAATCTTCTGCTGGACTTGCAAAAGCGGAGCCCCCTGATAAAAAACAACTTCTTCCTTACCCCTCTTAAAAGTCATGTACCACCACCAGAGGT
>DFJV01000032.1:26516-28432 GCA_002373205.1 Treponema sp. UBA3662 | reverse complement strand
GAATAAAAAAACCTTCTTTGCAAAACAGCCGCAAAGAAGGTTTTTGTTTTTAAATATTTTTACAAAAGGCATAACCGCGCAAGGCCTGGAAATCAAATCTGTCTTCCGCTAGCAGGTAAATCCGCCTAAAACCCGAAAGACTGCCGCAAAAAGCAGCCTGCCAGCCGACCAATGAATCACCGCCAACTGTCCGCAAAAGCACCGCCAGCCGACCACGAAAGCACCGCCAGCTACCCACTAAAGCATGCCAACCGCCCGCCAAAGCACTGCCAACTGCCCACGAAAGCCCTGCCAGCCGCCCACGAAAGCATGCCAACCGCCCACAAAAGCACAGCCAGCCGACCAATGAATCACCGCCAACTGTCCGCTAAAGCCCTGCCAGCTACCCACTAAAGCACAGCCAACCGCCCGATAAAGCAGCCTGCCAACCGTCCGCCAAAGCACCGCCAGCCGACCACGAAAGCATGCCTGCCGTCCACGAAAGCACCGCCAACTGCCCGATAAAGCACTGCCAACCGTCCACGAAAGCCCTGCCAGCTGCCCACCAAAGCACCGCCAACTGCCCAATGAATCACAGACAACTGTCCGCTAAAGCATGCCAACCGCCCGATAAAGCACTGACAACCGACCGCAAAAGCACCGCCAACCGCCCGATAAAGCACTGCCACCTGTCCGATAAAGCATGCCAACTGCCCGCCAAATCACCGCCAACTACCCGATAAAGCACTGCCAACCGACCAATAAAGCCCTGCCAGCTGCCCACGAAAGCACCGCCAATTGCCCGCAAAAGCATGCCAACCGCCCGATAAAGCCCTGCCTGCTGCCAACGAAAGCATGCCAGCTGCCCACGAAAGCACCGCCAATTGTCCGCTAAAGCACAGCCAACAGTCCGCAAAAGCACTGACAGTTGTCCGCCAAAGCACCGCCAGCCGACCACGAAAGCAATGACAACTGTCCGCTAAAGCATGCCAGCCGCCCACGAAAGCACAGCAAACTGTCCGCCAAAGCACTGCCAACCGTCCGCTAAAACATGCCAGTGACCACGAAAGCCTTGCCAGCTACCCACGAAAGCACCGCCAACCGCCCGATAAAGCCCTGCCAGCTGCCCACGAAAGCACCGTCAACTGCCCGCAAAAGCACCGCCAACCGCCCACGAAAGCACCGCCAACTGCCCGCCAAAGCACTGACAACTGTCCACGAAAGCACTGACAACTGCCCGATAAAGCCCTGCCAGCTACTCACGAAAGCATGCCAACCGCCCGCCAAAGCACCGCCAACCGCCCGATAAAGCACCGCCAGCCGACCAATGAATCACAGACAACTGTCCGCTAAAGCATGCCAGCCGCCCGCAAAAGCACCGCCAACCGTCCACGAAAGCCCTGCCAGCCGACCAATGAATCACAGCCAACAGTCCGCTAAAGCATGCCAACTGTCCGCCAAAGCACTGACAACTGTCCGCTAAAGCCCTGCCAGCTACCCACGAAAGCACCGCCAACTACCCACGAAAGCACCGCCAACTGTCCGCCAAAGCACCGCCAGCCGACCAATGAATCACAGACAGCCGCCCACGAAAGCATGCCTGCCAAGTTACCCCTAACGCACCCTCCCCTTAGTTTGGGGTTAAGGGCACTTCTTAAAAAAAGTTTTTCAGTAAAGGTCTACTTCCTAAGCACCTCAAGCATCTTCTCGTAGACAAGCTTTGGCTCCATGCTCTTAGTATACAAAAGCGCCTCGCCAGTACCGGGGAATGTTCCGGGAACCCAGCTGTGGTTATCCGTAAAGCCCCATGTAATAAAGGACTTAACGTTTGGCTCCTCCAGCGCAATCTTCAAAAGATTCGTATAAATATTCATCTGCTTTGCAAGAGAAGCTTCCGTAGACGGCAAAGGCATCCTAACATCCACTTCGCTAAAGCA
>DFJV01000032.1:24038-26358 GCA_002373205.1 Treponema sp. UBA3662 | reverse complement strand
TCCAGTGGAACACCGCGGGCCTTCAAATCCTTAACAAAATTGAACATAGCATCAGCCTTGGGATGCCCCTGCTCCTCGTTACTGTATTCATTCAGGTAAAGCTTTGCGTTGGGATCAGCCTCATGGGCAACCCTAAGGGCGTGTTCAATATAGTCCTGGCCAATAAGATTGTACCAGAGCGACTCCCTCATGCTGCCGTCCTCATTGAACATCTCGTTAACAACATCGTATTCCGAAATTTTACCCTTGTAGCGCTCCATTATAGTCTTGATATGCTTGTCCATCATCTCAAGGGCTGCTTCCTTAGTCTTAAGCTTTCCAAGAAAAGGTGAATTCTGCTGGTGCCAAAAAAGTGTGTGCCACTTTACCTCAATGCCATTCTCCTGGGCAAACTTAATCATAGCGTCAATGTCGCCCCAGTTCCAGAATTTTTCATTAGGCCTAAGGTTTGCCCACTTCATTGAATTTTCGCTTACAATCATGGCGCTGTTTTCCAAAACAATCTGCTTCTCTTTTTCGCCGTAAAGATCCCCGGCAGTAACAGCAATACCCGTCTTAAGACCTTTCTTTAGGGCAAGATCCTTAAAAGTCTTCTTCTTGCACGAAGCAAACAAAACCGGTGTGGCAAGCAGGGCCAGCACAAAAAATTTTCCGTTAAAATGTCTCATGCTCTTAGTTTAAATTCCAAAAATAAATTTGTCAAAGCCATATCTTCAAAAGGCAAAAAAAATTAGTAATAATACGATGTTTTGCACAATTTCTTGATATTTAATCCTTAATTTATTCTGGACGGTACCATTATCCGCTCTACCATCCCACTCCTCGGCTAATCCGACCGCCCATGCCTCTGCGCCACCGCCGTTCCGCCCTTCGGTAACCCTCATCCCGCTGCGCGGGACTAAAGGGGCTCCATGGCGGCGTACGTCGCCTAAAAAAATCCATCCTTGGATTTTTTTAGGATTGCAGAATCGCTATGCAATTCTGCATGCCGCTAACCCGCCCTCCGTGGCTCGATATTGCTTAGCAAGAAAGACCCCCCGTTCCCTGCACTCGCAGCGTAGCGTCCAGCGGCTTGTCGAAGGGGACTTTTCAGCAGGAAAACCCTCATTGGAGCGGAACAAACGCAGTGAGCTTAATTTCCTATTCCGCGACACCGCGGGTTTTCAGACGGATTTGCCTGGGAGCAGAAGCCAAAACTGATTCCCGTGCTTCCTTAAAATTATTTGTATTTTTCTTTACAGAACAAAAATCCTGTGTTACTATAAACAAAAGCGAGCTTTCGTCTTCGGATGGTCTAGCAGGACTTATTGCCGAATTCAACCCTCGCAAGAAATTCACAAACTGGAATCCTTCCAGACAAAGGAGTCGCCAAATGAAAAACAAAATTAGGGGATTTGTCACCATCGCTTTGGTATTGGTACTCGCATCATGTTCTTCAATGAAGCAAATGTTCGACTTAAAGGGAATCATTGTTTCCGCAAACGACCAGAGGTACACAGGAAAATCCACAGTCGTTCCAATGGACATTAAAACAGGAAACCTGCGCTTTGAATTCAACGCCACATCCGACCCTGTGGACAACGGCTATCCTGTAAAAATCTCAAACAGCGACAGCTCAGTTGCATCCGTAACACAGAGCGCATCTGACCCGACAAGCTACACAATCACAGGTCTAAAGGGCGGCTACACAACCGTAACCGCAAGCTGCTCAATCTACACATTCGACTTCATCGTCTATGTAGCAGACTCATCCCGCGGAATCACCGTAGACAAGCTCAAGGCCCAGCGCGAAGCAGAAGTTGCCCGTGCAGCAGCCGCAGCAGCAGGAATCTCTTTCAAGGAAAAGGATTACCGCTGCGACCTTGGCGGTGGAGAGTATGACGGAATCACATTCAAAAGCGACACAAAATGTGTAAGTGTAGTCCACATGGAGCCTCCTTATGAATACAGACCTGCCACCTACGCAATCGATGTTGCAAAGAAGCAGATTTCCATCACCTACACCGGCAAAGTCTTCTTTGACGAAAAGCTTACAAAAGAATACAAAGACGGTGCATTTACGCCATCAACAGAGGTCTACACCTATTCCGCAGACCTGTCCGTACTTACAGACAAGAGCGGAAAGGAATTTGCACGCCAGTAAGCTCTTAACCCAGTAAAACACCACAAAAGCCAGCTTCCCCCATACCCGGATGTCGAAGCTGGCTTTATTCATCTTCCCCCAATTCTTATGCAGAAAAACCGGAAATCAGTTTTGTGTGTAGCGGAAGGCAAAGACGGCTGAAAACCCGCATTGGAGCGGAACGAGCGCAGCGAGTTT
>DFJV01000032.1:0-23937 GCA_002373205.1 Treponema sp. UBA3662 | reverse complement strand
ATTTGCCTGGGAGCGGAACACAAAACTGATTTCCATGTTTTGAAAAAACTTTTTCTTTGCAAACAAAAAATTCAGTGCTATAATTTTCCTATGCCAATCATAGAAAACCCAAAGAATTTTGACTACGGCCACATCTTCATCATGCGTGGAAAAAACATCCTGGTAAAAAAGGGAAGTTCCGCCCAAGCCTCCACAGCAAAGCCCCTTGGCAAAGAAGACCTGCCAGACCAGCAAACCGCCACAAAATGCCTCTCCGCCCAGATTGTTTCCGATTGGTATGCAGAAGCAGAACTTGACTACTGCGCCCTAATGCTGGAAGACGGCAGCCCCACCCCATCCGCGCTGGAAGAAATTCCTTTAAGGCAGTTCTTCTGGCAAAGCAAAAGCGAAGAAGAGCAAAAAAATGCCGTAACCTCAAAGGTAAGCTCCCTGGCAGCAAGAGCGCACGGATTCTTGTGCCTTAGGCAAACATACCGCTACTGCCCTAAGTGCGGCTCCCTGCTTACAGTCCACAGCACACAGGTTGCCAAAGTCTGCCCCTCTTGCGGAAGAATAGACTTTCCCCGCATAGAACCTGCCATCATAGTGCTTGTAAGCAAAGGCGACCAAATACTCCTGGCAAAAAGCAAAACCGTAGTATCTGGCTTTTACAGCTGCATAGCGGGATTCATGGAACACGGAGAAAGCGCAGAGCAATGCGTTGAGCGGGAAGTAATGGAAGAAACCGGCCTTAAGATAAAAAACATCGTCTACAAAGGAAGCCAACCCTGGCCCTTCCCCGACCAGCTCATGTTAGCCTTTACCGCAGAATACGAAAGCGGCCAAATAAAAATCCAGGAAAGCGAAATAGAAGATGCCGGCTGGTACTCAAGAGACAATCTCCCCCCCATCCCCCACCCCGGCAGCGTAGCCTACAACCTAATCATGGGAATCTTCGGCAAGAAATAAGCAATCCCCTTTTCCAGAGTTCATGGGCACTAAAATCAGTTTCCCAATATTCTTCTGCAAAGCAACTAGAAATCACCCTCAGGATACACCGCACGCCCTTGCTACGTTGTATGGGCGCAGCGGAAGTCAAACCCAGATGAAAACCTGCATGGCTTGAAACTTCGTTGCAGGTACGGAGCGCCCCCCAGCAGCACAACTCAACCTCGCAGAGGATTTTTTTCATTAATTTTATAATGGAAAAATTTGGGGTTCTTAGGGGCGAGCCCCTAAGCCGTGCCCGAGAAGGAGGGGTGGTTTGGAGGGGAGGAAACATCGGGCTTCGGACTCTGAGAGGTTTCCTCCCCTCCAAATTCGGGGTCCAAGGGCACTCCCTTGAATTTCACCCCTCAAAGCGTTAATATAAGGCATCCTTTTTTTGCCGGAGCGTTATATGAAGAAAATTATCAGCGGAAAAGTCCGCGAAGTTTACGATTTGGAAGACGGACGCATGGTCATCGTTACAACGGACCGCATTTCCGCATTTGACGTAATTCTGCCCACAATGATTACAGACAAGGGCAAAGTCTTAAACGCACTCTCAAACTTCTGGTTTGACTACACAAAAGACATTGTTAAAAACCACATGATTTCGTCCAACCTCAAGGACATGCCAGCCGAATTCCAGAAAAGCGAATTTGAAGGCCGCACAATCCTGGTAAAAAAACTCAAGATGGTACCATACGAAGTAATCGTACGCGGCTATATGTTCGGCTCAATGTACGAAGCTTACAAAAAGGGAGAAGAATTCCTTGGCCACAAATTCGACAAGGAATACCAGCAGGCAGAAAAGCTTGACGAACCCATCGTAACACCTTCCACAAAAGCCGCAGAAGGCCACGACATCAACGTAACCCTGGACTACATGAAAAAAGACCTGGGTGAAGAACTCGGCAGCAAAATTGAAAAGGCAGCACTTGCAATCTACAAAAAATGCTACGAACATGCCGCCAAAAACGGAATCATCATTGCAGACACAAAATTTGAATTCGGCCTTGACGAAAACGGAGACCTAGTCCTTGCAGACGAAGTATTAACCCCAGACTCAAGCCGCTTCTGGAACGCAGCAGAATACAAAGTGGGAACAAGCCCCGCAAGCTACGACAAGCAGTTTGTCCGCGACTGGCTCAAGAACAACAACCTTGCCGGCGACCCCAACATCAAGAGCATCCCAGCAGAAATCGTAGAAAAAACATCTGCCCTCTACCACGAATGCCAGGAAAGAATCTGCAGGTAAGCAGAAAACTTCATACTTGTCCCGCACAAGCGGGATAAGTTTTCCTCCTATCACTTACGTCCCGAACCACCCCTAAGCAACTTGTGCTTGTGGCTTTTTTCCATATACAAAGCATTGTCAGCAGAAGAAATCAGTTCCTTTTCATCTTCCGAATAAGCGCGTGCCATACCAACACTTATATTAATCTTAAAATTAGCACTATCGGATTCAACACGGCCATTGCTTTCAAAAAGGCTAACAAGATCCTGCCTAAAATCTTCAGCATCAGCAGGTTTCTTTGCATTTATAACGATTGCAAATTCATCGCCGCCGTATCGCGCAAGAAAGCAAGACTTAAGCTCCGGGTTAAGTGAACACACAAGCTTTAAAAGCTTTGCGGTTTCTATAAGGGCATTGTCCCCCTCCAAGTGCCCGTAAGTGTCATTTATCTGCTTAAAAAGGTCAATGTCAATCATAAACAAATACACATTAACATAATTTTCAGCAAGCGAAGTCTTTATGTAGCGGTCAAAAGCACCCCGGTTGTTCAGCCTGGTAAGAGAATCGGTAGAAACCTGGGCATTGGCAAAATCAACATGCTCCATCATCAAAAGCAGGGCAAGGGTAATCCAAACAAAGCCTACGTCTGCAATCAGCAAGTGGGCAAGCCCCGCAAGACAGGGCAAAAAAGAAAACATCAGCTTGGTAGGCCAAAAGCGTTTCTCGTAGCGCCCCATAAAAAGCCTAATCAGAACAATAACCGACGCAATCGTAAAGTAAAGGTACGTAATGGCAATATGAATAAAATAATACTTTCCCTCTACAATTCTATTCGTCAAAGGATCTGCAAAAGCTATGTGGCCGGTAAAAAAACTTTCCAGGGAAACAATCATCAGAAAAAGGGCCGGAATATGCATAATGTAATAGCGGTTTCCCATAAAAAGCCATTTTCGCCGCTGGGGATTCTCGCACATTATGTAAATGCACCAGTAGCAACCAATAATACCGGAAATTCCCTTCCTTATGTCTATCAAAAGCGTCTGGGCAATATTAGCAATTTTATTAGTCCGCCCAACCAGAAGATCACTTGCAATAATAATGGCAGAAATCAGTGCAGTGGCCCAAAGTATATTGATGAACAATATAGTGTTGGTCTGCCGGTCTAAGGTATACTTAACTTTGTACAATATGAACAATACTATGATTATAGTAATAATATTGTATACAACGTCGTATAAAAGCTGCATCCATTCTATTATAAACGTTTTTTTTTGTGGTGTAAACTTTTATTTTTCTCTTGAATTTTCTCTTCTGGACGGTACTTTTTTCCGCTCTACCATTTTACTCTTCGGCTAATTCGACCGAACATGCCCCTGCGTCACCGCCCTTCCGGGGTTCCGGCATTCGCCTCCATTCCTTCGGAACGCTAAGGGGTGCAAGCACCCCCGCGCCCCTACACGGCGGCGTAAGTTTTGTCAGGAAAGACTTTCCTCCACTTCATCGTAGACTTTAAAGCCGGGAATGTTTTTTGCAAGATTCTGCATGCGTTCATCATTACGTGCAATTGCCTCCGCAATAGAATGCAGCTCCTTGCTAATGTTGGCGGGCATGGCGTAGTCCTTTTTGTAGTGCAGCTGGTGCTCAAGGCTGGCCCAAAAGTCCATGGCTATAGTCCTAATCTGAATTTCAACCGGAATTTCCCTCTTCTGGTCAGAAAAATACACGCCAACTTTTACAATCACGTGCAGGCTGCGGTAGCCGCTTTCCTTGGGATGCTTTATATAGTCCTTTAGTTCTATTAGCGTTATGTCATCCTGCTTCAAAAGCATCTGGGTAACGCGGTAAACGTCGCTTATAAAGGGGCAGGTAACGCGGATGCCGGCAATGTCGTAAAGCTTGTTCACCATGTTGTCCATGGTAAAGGAAAGGCCCTTGCGCTGAAGCTTTTCCGCAATGCTCATGGGCTCCTTAATGCGGCTTGTAATAGTCTCTATTGGGTTACGCTCGTGCTTGCTGTGGAATTCATCCTCAAGAATCTCAAATTTAGTAACAATCTGCTTTATCCCGCTTTCGTACAGCATCAAAAGCTGCTGAAACTCCATGGCAGTATCTATAATGGCCTGCGGGCTGGAAAAAAGTTCCTTGTTGTCGCGCACGGTATTGCGAAGAATTAATTCCTGATTCATATTTAAAATATAATGATTTTTTGCCTATTTGACCAAATATTTTTTTGTTATTTCTATTTTAGCGTTAATGCAATCCGCCGCATATGCAAGCGTTCCCTATAAAATACATACCAATACATTTAGCATTAAGAGCTGTCATGCCGAACTTGATTCGGCATCTCTCTTCTATATCGTAATTTAAGATTCTGAGTCAAGCGCAGAATAACGCAAAGCTACTGGTCTTCGGCCACTTTTTCCGAAAGGACGTAGGCTGTAACAGTGCTGTAGCTTGGTGCATCAAAAAAAGTCACTTCCGTAAGGTTTATCTTTGCAGTAACAGGAAAACTTTCGCCAATGCAGACAAGGGTTCCTGCCGCAAGAGAATTTATGCGCACGTCGGAAAGGTCAAGAGAGCGGTAAACCGCACAGGCCGTAGAAATCTTTCCGGTCTTAAAAGCTTTGCAAACCCTGTTGCTTATTGCCCAGTAGTCAGTGTTGTTGTAGCGCACGCGGACAAAATCATTCTTTGCGCTTTCCCCATTGGAAACACGCCATGCTGTCTTTTTGTCTTCCAGCAAATTTCCAAAGGCATCCACCTGGTCGCTAAGATAAATCTCAAGGCGTTCCCCGCGCTTAACATTTGCCGCCCAAATCATAACGCCGTTCTGGTTCTGCACCCAAAGCGAACCCAAGTCCTGCATCATAATTCCAGGCTCTGTGTTTGCAAAGGCCGGATCAGGCACATCCTGAGCAGAAGCAAGTGCCGCCCCTGCCAACAAAATAAAAACTGTATTCAAAAAAAATTTCTTAATGCTTTTCATTTCCACACATCCCAAAGGCAGGCCTAATAGTTCTTAATCTTTGCGCGAACAGAATCGCTTATGTCCAAGCGTCCAGCAATATCCTTTAGCTCGTTCCTAACAACTCCGTCCTGAATCAAGAGAAGACCGTTTCCGCCCCTCTGCCCAAGCTTTCCCAAAATATGCATGGCCGTAATGTCGTCTGCTTTTGTGCTGATTTTTTCTGCAACCATAAACTTGTTTGGAATAAGACCGTAGTCGCGAAGGTAAACGCTAACAGGAAGCATTTTGGAAGAAGCCCCTTCCGCAGAAGCATCGTGGGAATTAAGAACCGCAAGCTCCACTCCCTCGCCAACCCAACGCCCGGCCTTTGCGGCGGCATCAGAAGAATCATAAAGGAAAGAACCGCCGTCTATAACAATTCCGGGCTTTGCGTCTACCGCGATAAAAATTTCCTGTGCCCAGTAGTCAGAAGAATTGTAAAGCACGTGGACAAAATTCCTTCTGCTCCAGTCAGACGTACGCAAGGCATTGCGCTTTATTTCCGCAGGATAGCTGTCATTCTTGTCCGGATTGCGGTAAGCACCAACGGCTGTTCCAGCAGGCACGTCGCGCACCCATTCCATGTAGCCGCTTGCATTCTCAAGCCACAAGGAGCCACCCAGCATAACGGATTCAAGCGTAGAAGAAGTTGATTCAATCTTAATAAAGGTCTCTTCCTGTACAGTCTCAGAATCTTCATCTTCTGCAGAAAGACTTTGGTCTGAATTCTTTTTTGAACAGCCTGTAAGAGTTGTCATAAGGATTACAGGTGCGGCAAGAGCTGCAATAATAGACAAGACCAAAGCAGAACCAATTACTGTTTCCTTTGCCTTAGAAAATAATTCTTTTGTTTTTGTAAATGTGCTGATTTTTTTTCCACCCATATCCTTATTCTAACATCTGTGTTTTTATTTTGCAACAGGGCGGTAGAAAAGGATGAACCTCCTCCTTCCACCAGAGCCCTGTGTGCGCTGAACCTCAAAATCATCTGAAAGATATTCAATCAAATCAGAAAGCTTTTTAAAGCCGTAGTCAAGGGTGTCAAAGCCCGGATCCTGCCTTTTAAAATATGAACCTGCCGCGCTAACGTCTGCCCATCCCGTTTCGTCTGCATAGCGGTTGTAGGCATTCATCAGAAGCTTGTAAATCTTTCTGAACTGGCGGTCAGTCATAGTTTCGTTTCTGGAGCGGTGCTGGAAAAGGCCAAGGCCGGAAGACTTCTTTGCCTTGTGGGGCTGCTTTTCAACCTCCTTAAGCTTTTCTTCCTCTTCCTCACTCTCTTCCTCTTCCGCATCCTGAAGGTTTTCTATATAGATAAAATTGTCGCATGCGTTTACGAATGACTGGGGTGTTTTCTTTTGTCCCACTCCGTAAACAACAAGCTGGCTTTCCCTAAGACGAGTTGCAAGTTTTGTAAAGTCGCTGTCGCTTGTTACAAGAACAAAGGCATCGTACTTGTCCGTGTAGAGCAAATCCATGGCATCTATAATCATTGCGCTGTCGCTGGAATTTTTTCCGCGCGTGTAGGCAAACTGCTGAACCGGAATTATTGCGTTGTCGTTAAGCTCCTTCTTCCAGTTCTTTAGGGTGTCCAGGGAAAAGTCTCCGTATGCCCTCTTTGTAATAACGTGGCCGTAAACCGCAACTTCCTGAATGATGGAACGAAGCTTGTTCACAGGTGTGTTGTCAGCGTCTATCAAAACTGCAATTTTTTTCTGCTCGTCTATATCTATCATTTTTCTTCCTTATTTTTCTGGACCGCATTTTTTCCGCTAACCCGCTTTCCAGGATTCCGCCTTCCGGCTCCATTGCCTACGGCAACCCGCCTTCGGCGGTTCCTTCCAATCGGGGGTAGGCTTGGTTTAATGCAACCGAAAATTAGTCCGCCAAATCTTTTAAAGACTTCTTTACATTACCGGCAGCGTATGCGCTTATGTAAAAACGATAGGGAGTCTGGTTTGACTCACACAAATATTTTGTCTCGTTTTCAGAAATCTTTTCTTCCGAAACAATCTGGAGCGTATAGTCTTTACCGTCAGCCACAAGGCTAAGTTCCGCTACAAGAGCATCATCTTTTTTGCCGGAGTAAGGCTGGTCGGACCAAGCAGAAACGCTAACAGCAGAAATTGTGTTCAACCAGGCAGAAACTTTTTCCGAAGAAATTTTTTCTTCCCCAAAGCCTTCGTATTTTTCAAGCCGCCACGCTGTTGCCGCCGGGGAATTTTCATCATCAGAAGAAGGCAAGGTTTCCTTCTTTACCGTAAAGCTTCCGTCTTTTCCCGAAAGGCTTACAGAAGAAATTTCTGAAGGTGAAAGGGCATAAACTTTTTTGCTTCTAAGTGCGTCTTCATTCGTATCGAACAAAGAGTGGAGCGCCTTGTTTGCAAGAAGCACTGTATTCTTTCCGTCCAGCTGAATGTAGCTCTGGTTGCCGGTGGAAGTATTTTTTCCAACCGCAAGTGTAAGCAGGGATTTGCCTGCATCCATTGCGGTAACTGTTATCTTTGAAGCATCATCCAAACCGTAGCGGCTTCCGTCACCAGAAAGGGAAGATGCCGTTCCCAATACCTTTATTTCTTTTACCGCGCTCAGAATGGAATAAACAGAATTCTCATCAGCAGGATATTTTTTGCTTCCCAAAGTCCATTCACCATCCGCGCCCTTTACAAGATGAATCTCGTTTTCCGAATCCATGCCTTTTGTGATGACAATTTCGGAAGGTTCAGATTCCGTCTTTACAATCTTGATTCCTGTCCTGGAAGAAGACCAGACCTGAAAAATATAAATCAGCACAAGGACTGCAAGTGCTGCAATCAAAACAATTCTTCTTTTAGAAAAAGTCTTATTCATTCTTTTCAACCTCCGAACTGAATTCCTTGCGGATTGAATTGCGGCGCCTCTTTCGCAAAAGGAATACTATAAGTCCCGCCAAAGCAACAAGAACTGCAAGTCCCGCTTCGTTAAAATACTTTGCAAAGTTTGCAACCGGTCCACTTGTAACATGCAGAGGGCTAAGGCTAAGTCCCTTTGTGCGCATTGAGCAAAGGTCTTCCTTGCCGTTCATGTAGTCAACAACATTTTCCAGGAAGAGGGCAATTGGCTCCCCGCTGTTCTCGCTTATAATATTTGGGCCTGTTATCTGAGAAGTTGATGCAACAAAAAGCTTTCCCTTCTGGGTTCCCTTTGCAATAAAGTTGTTTCCTTCAAGAGCGCTTTCGTTTTCCGCGTTTGCAGAATCTGCGAGAGGTCCTGTAAAGGAACTGGTGAATTTTCCCTGGGCAAGAAGTGCAAGTGTGTGTTCGCTTACACCTTCCGTTGGTGGAACTATAAAGCGCGGGTCTATCATAACTTCATCATTTTCGTCTGCCGTAACAGTCCAGCTCTTTTTGGAAGCGGATGCAAGCTTTGTAAATTCAAGGTCTGCAACTTCGCCAGAAGCAACTTCGCTAGAAGTAATTTCTCCAGCCTGAAGGAATACAAGGAATCCCAGGTTATAGGTAACAGGATTGTCCTTGGCAAGATTTTCCTTCTGAACAATAGGGGCATGGTAGAAGTTCACGTTGCCAAGCCCCTGCATTGGCCTCTTAAAGCACTGGCTGTCCAAGACGTAGTTGGGCTTAACCTCAATTCCGTTCTTGCTCAAAATCTGCTCAAGGCCCGTTTTGTTTGCATAGTATTTAACCTGTGCATAAGGATTGTTGGGGTCCTGGGGGTACTGCTCAACAAATGGGTCCAGGAAGAGCATTACGTTTCCGCCCCGCATCATGAACTGGTCTATCTTGTAAAGTTCAGCCTGGCTGAATTCTTCTTTTGGACCGTTAATCATTATGCAGGCAACATCGGAAGGAATGTCCTTTGTGGCAAGGTTCAATTCCTGCAAAGTGTATCCGTCCCTCAGAAGAGAGGCAAAATTTCCCGCACCGTACTGGGGGTCATTCATATCCAGGCAGCCGTGGCCAGTTACGTAGGCAATTGTCTGCGTCTGGGCAACAAGGCTTTCCAAAGCGCCGCTTATGTTTTCTTCAAGCTCCTCAAGCCCCTGCACCGCGTTAAGGACAACGCCCGGCATTACCTGCATGGAAACCATCTGAAGGGGAACTACGCGGAAAGACTCGCCCTTCTGCAAAACAAGTCCAAGGGCCGCAAGGGATTCAGAGCGGTTTTCGTCTTTTGTGCGTATAACCTGAATTCCGTAGCGTTCGCGCAAAGAAAGACATTCATCCCCGGAAGGATCTATTGACTGGAATTCAATAAGACCGTTTGCCTTTTTGTTTACAAGCTCGTATGCGTTCTTTACAATCTGGTCAACCTTGTCCATTCCGCTTATCTCAAAGTTCAGAAGGTTGCTGGACTTGTAAAGGGTAAGCTTTGGGGTTTCCTTCATTCCGGCAAGGATATTCGTGTTGCAGATAAGGCGCGAAATTGAAGTTGTTATCTTGTATTCCAAACCGCTGGCCTGGGTTACCGGGTCAAGACATTCAATCTGGTCTGCATAGGTAAAGACAAGACCCATAAAGACATTCTTAAAGCCAACCTCGTTGTTCTTTATTTCCTGAATCTGAACCTGCTGAAGTCCGTAGCCGCCAGCCATGGAAGCGTTCTCGTCCTTTTCCGTGTCAAAGTATTCAACAGTAAGCTTCTTACCGGAAGCGTTTTTGTATTCGGTAAGCATATCCTGAACATACTGCCTTACAGCATTCTGGTCTGCAGGAAGATTTTCCGAGAAGAATACCTTTATTTGCAGGGGCTGCTCAAGGGTTGCGCATACGTCGCGGCTTGCAGGAGAAAGAGAATAGGATTTTGCCTCCGTAAGGTCTCCGCGAACGAATGCCTTTCCGCCAACAAGGTTCAGCATAAGAAGAATTGCCGCAAAGAGAACCATGTCCAGCACAGGAATCTTCTTTTTAGAATTTGTTATGCTTGCAACGGTTAGTGCAAAGAAGAGGGCTGTAATGCTAAGGAAGTAGATTATGTCCCTGCTGTCTATTATTCCGCGTGCAATAGACTCAAAGTGCGATGTTGAAGAAAGGAACTTTATCCCGCGCACAAGTGAACTTGGCATAAGGACTGCAAACATTCCGCAGAAGCTTAGGAAAGCACATATTGCAAAAGAGATAAAGAAGGAGACAATCTGGTTCTTGGTAACGGAAGAAGAAAAGACTCCGACCGCGCAGTAAGATGCCGCCAAAAGAATTGCACCAATGTAGCCCCCGATGATTGGACCTGAATCAACCTCGCCAAGCAGGCAACAGGTTAGCACATAAAACAAAGTGGGAACCAAAAGCATTACGCAGGAAACAAGGGACGCAAGGTATTTTCCCGCCACTACGGAAAGCGGTGTTACCGGAAGGGTAAGCAGGGTTTCCAGACTGCCGCTTCTTTTTTCTTCGCTAAAGACCCGCATGGTAAGAGCCGGAATAAAGAGGCTAAAAAGGCGGGGAAGGTATTCAAAGAAGCCCCTAAGTTCAGCACGCTTTATAAGGAAGAAAGTTGAAAAAAACATTATTCCCGCAACCAGCAGGAACACGACACAAACAATATATGGTATAGGGCTTGTGAACAAAGCAGAAAGTTCACGTGAACAGATGACCGCCCAAGAAGCCTTTTTCTTATTAGACATTGCTTTCGCCTCCAGTTGTTAATGTTCTGAACACATCTTCCAGACTGTTCTTTGCCAAATCCAGCGAATACAAATCCCACTTGCGGTCAAAAACAAAAAGCGCAACGGAGGGACGCACATCTTTGCCGGCCTTAAGGGAAGCGGAAGCCTCGTCAAGCGAAATAACCGCATTCACCTTACCGTCTTCCATGACTGTTGAGCATGAGGCAACAAAGGGCAAGGTCTCCAGGGCAGATTTTGCATCCTCCGCAGAAGGGCCGCCAACAGTAAGCACAACAGCCGCCTTTTGTCCGTACGACTGCCTAAGAAGGGCCGTGGGGCTGTCTGCAACTTTTTTTCCGCCACTGATGATGATGACGCGGTTGCAGAGCATCTCCACTTCGCTAAGGATGTGGGTGGAAATAATGACTGTTCTTGTCTTTCCTATTTCACGGATTAGGGAACGCACTTCGCTTACCTGGTTGGGGTCAAGGCCGCTTGTTGGTTCGTCAAGGATAAGGATTTCCGGGTCTCCCATAAGGGCATGGGCAAGGCCAACGCGCTGGCGGTTTCCGCGGGAAAGGTCGCCAATATTTTTGTGCATCTGGTCTTTTAGGCCGCAGATACGTGCAAGCTCGGGAACTTTTTCTTTCTTGTCTTTTCCGAGTGTATCTGCAATGTAGCAAAGGTAGTCATAAACAATCATGTCGCTGTAAAGGGGTGCGGACTCCGGCATGTAACCGATTTTTGCCTTTGTCTGAACTCCATTGACCGTAACATCAAGGCCGTCAACTTCCACACATCCGGAAGTAGGTTCAAGATAGCCTGCAATCATGCGCATGGTCGTAGTTTTTCCGGCTCCGTTTGGTCCCAAAAGGCCTACTATCTCACCGGTTTGAATTGAAAAGCTAATACCGTCAACCGCCCGGAAGTCTCCAAAGCAGCGGGAAACGTTTTTTACTTCTATCATTTTCCAGCTCCACAAGCAAATTTTTCCTCCCATTTTATAGAGATAGTTGCAAAAATGCAATGGCAATTATGCAATGGTATTAATAGGAAGTATACTTGCATCTGAATCTAATCTTTTTTTTTATTTTTTTGGAGCCACCTTTATGGTCAAACTGTGTCCGGCACTCCGTGTCCGTCCAGCTCCTTGGCATTCCCCGCCATACAGGGTTCCGGCTTTCGCTCCATTCCTACGGAACGCGCTACGCGCGCCCTTCCTGTCGGGGCTAGTTTTTTTCCGCAAAAGCCAGAAGATTCCTGCCTTAAATCATGTTTCCGTACCTTAAAAGAAGCTCTGCCCTGTCGTTTATGCCTATCTTTTCGTAAATGCTAGAGATATAGTTTTCAACAGCACGCCGCTTTATGCCAAGTTCATCAGAAATCTGGTCGTTGCTCATGCGGCGCAAAAGCAGGTTAAGCACGTCTTTTTCGCGGCGGGTCAGTGCATCGGTAAAAGCCGTAAACTGCTGCAGGCTCTGCTCAAGCTCGCTCTGGATAAAAGTTTCCCCTGCCATAACCTTGTCCATGCACAAAAGAAGCTCACTGGAAAAGGCGTTTTTTGAGACATAGCCCGAAGCACCGCTCTGCATGGCATTCTGAACCACACCAGGGGCAAAAAACATTGAAAACACAACAATCTTAACTTCCGGGTACAAGTCATGAATCTTGCGCACAAGAGAAAAGCCTGTGTCCTCTCCGTAAAAGTTCAAGTCGCTAATTACAAGGGACGGAAGCTTTCCCAGTTTGCTGAATTTTTCAAGTTCCAAAAGAGCAGTATCGTAGCTGCCGGAGTTTCCTGTGCAAATCCAGGCGGAGTTGTTTTGAATATAGGAGATGGTTCCAAGCCTAAGCATTTCGTGGTCGTCTACTATATAGAAGGTTTTTGACATTTTAAATCTCCAGTTTGATTCTTGTTCCCGCGTCCTTTTCGGAAAAATAAGCAATTGTTCCCCCAAGGAATTTTACGCGCTCAAAAATGTTCCTTAGCCCAAAGTGCATATTCTTAACGTTCTCAAAAAGCCCGCTGTTAATCTGCTCCACAAGATGCCCATCCATTCCGCAGCCGTCATCGGTCACAATGATTTTTAGCCTTCCCTTCTCTCCATTCCTAAAAAGAACAGTTGCTTCCGATGCCTTTGCATGCTTATAAATGTTCTGCAAAGCCTCCTGCACTATGCGGTAGATGTTCATAAGCACATCGCCGTTGTAGCCTTCAAAGCCCACGGACGGTTCGCAGACAACACGGAACTGGAAGCCTGTCTGCTCCGTACCGAATATTTTCTGCCCCAGAAGCGATATGGATGGAATGATGTTGCTTCCAGTGATTGCAGGCGGTGTAAGGTTGTAGCAAAGCTTCCGTATGCTTTCTATGTTCCCGTTCTGCGTTTCGATTATTTTCCTTGCAATATCCTTGTCCGAAAGGCTTTCCGCAAGAAGAGAAACGTAGCACATGCTTTGAGCAACAGAGTCGTGAAGCTCCTGGCTTATCCTCTTGCGCTCCGCTTCCTGAACCCGGATTGAATGTTGGAGAAACTGCTCAGAGCTGTAGATAATTTTGTCCTTGCGTCTGTTCTCCTTAGCGTTCAAAAAGGCAAGAACTGCGGCTATTGTTATAATGGTCGCAATCAGGCAGAGAAAAAACTTAAAGAGAATCTGGTGGGTTTTCTCAAGGATTCTGTTCTTTTCCTCAAGTTGAAAAACCATATTCTGTGCATCAGACAAAGAAAGCTCGGAAATTTCCGCGGTAGAAAGAGAATCGTAAGATGGGTCAGAAAAAGTTTTTTTCTCCAGACTGCATGAGAAGAGGACCATCAAAATCAAAAAGATGAAGGGAAGTTTTTTCATAATTTATTCTCAGTTTCCAAAGGAAGCTGTACCCCCCCCTCCCACCAATCTTTTGTATAGATGTTTTTATTTTTGAATACAGATTGAATATCCCAAACGCAGCAAAGGTTGTAATAATCCTGTCAAGAATCGTAACAGGTATACGTCCAAGAATTGCAGACGCAAGGAAGCCGAACTGCTCGCCGTTGAATGCGAAGATAACCCTATCGTAAGCCAAATCATTCTCATTCTTAAAGTAAATGAAAGAGTTGACGAAACCAGAGACGATGGAACATGCAAGCCCGGAAAAAATGGCGGTGGAAACCAGAATCAAAAATGTCCTGTTCACGCTCTTTTTAAAGCTGTCCTTTCTGCGTATGAAAAGCCACGTAATCAAAATGATTGTGAGCGCAGAAACTGAGTAGAGATAAATCATGTGCACGGAACCGTAGGACACCTTCATCCTTATGCACGAAATTCCCATATAGACAAGGTACTCAAAAAATGCTGCCACAGGACCAAAAAGGAATAGCGTTGCCGTCATAAAAATCGTGTCTAAAAAAAGCGGGAGATCAAGAGTGTCCTGAAAAAGCAGAATCGCAAGAAAATCCATACAGCCAAAGACTATTACAAGCAGAGCAATTTCAATTATCTGTTTTAAGGATTTTTTCTCGTTCATATCTTGTTATTCTAACATTCCCAAAAGCAAAAAATCCAGTGAGTTTTACCCACTGAATTAAGGAAAATATTTTTCTTTTTAAGGATTGTGTCTATTGCAATCTGAAGCCATGAATCATAGGCAGGATTTGAGCTGTAAAGATAAGTGAACTCATCGATTATGATTACAAGACGCTCTTTTATTTGGGTATTCTTGATAAAGGAATAAACATCGCTCCATTTTTCAAATGAATCAAGAAAATCTCCCGCTTTTAGAACTTTATTCAGCTCGTCACAAAAATTTTTTACGTTTGTTTTTTCTGAGGATTTGTCGCCTGTAAAATAAACTGTGTTCTTTGAGTGAAGACCTGCAAAATGGCCTAGAAGATAAGACTTACCAACCCTGCGGCGGCCATGCAGAATGAGCATCTCAAAATTCCTGGAATTATAAAGCTTTTCCAAAAAACTGAGTTCAGCCGTCCTGCCAATGAATATTTCATTTTCCTTATCCATTATTTACTCCAAAGTTATTTACTCTAGAGTAAATTGTATGGACACAAGCCAGGAGGATGTTAGTTGTCGCAGATAGTCCAAATGAAAAATCCGCCCGAAAACAATCAGGCGGACAAAATGATTTTACTTTCCAAGCATTTTAGCAGAGGCTTTTTCAAAACGCTCCGTCAGCTTTTCGTAACGCTTTTCTTCTGACTTTGTCCAAGTTTCAGAATCCTCAAGGTCGTCAATCTCATCAGCAGCTGCTGCTGCGTCCTTGCCTAGTTTTTTCAAAGAGGCAGTATCTTTTAAGGATGTTTTTTCCATTTGAACGACAACCTTTTCATAGGCATCCAAAGCTTTTGATACTTTACTTTTAGCACATGAGGTAAAAGTAACAACAGCAAAGATGGCAAGAACTGCCATAGCAGCAACCAATTTCTTCATAAGAAACTCCTAAAAAATTTATTTTAGCAGGGAATAATACTCCTGTTATATACAGAATTTATTTTATAGCGTTTTTAAAAACGTGATTGCTTTTTTTTCTGTAAGATCTATATGACAGTATTCTGCTTCTTCGTTTTTGTTTCTAAACTCTTCTTTTATAGTCTTTTCTTTTGTGGATTCCTCATTGCTTTTTTCTCTAAGACGGGAGATTTCTGCCACATACAGTTTTTCCAAATTGTAAAAGCTTTTGAACTGCTCTATAAAATCAATTATCCGCTTCTTTCTGCTTACAATCATATTCTGCAAAAAAGTTGTCAGCACCGAAGAAACAAACGCTATTCCAGCACCGATTATTATTCCTGTTGCTTCCGTCATGATATTTTTCCTCTACAAATTGTTTATGGATTTTAATTATTACTTACTCGGCAAAAGCCCTTCTTGTCAGATTGCTTGACTTGGAATAATAAAATTTGCCAAGCCAAGCAATGTTGTTTTTTTTACTTTAGTTTTTAGAGTGTTCCATCGGGATTATATGGAGTCCAGAAGAAAAACTCTATACCCTCCAAAGTAAACTCATTACTACCGAGGATTTTACCTTTCCCAATTATTCCAGTAGGGGTACCTTTGTTGTATGTTTTGACCGTTTCAAATTCTAAATTATCGCCTTTCACACGTATAACCCCTTCAGCCTGAACTTCACCGCAAATAATTCTGAACTTGTTATCATGTATTTCAAAGAAAGCGTTTCCATAACCTGAAGCGAAACCTGGAAAACTTGAACCTGGAGCGCTGGTAGCATAATTACCATCTTGCAGTTTACTTGACGATCCGATAAAAGTATTTGTGATACTTTCTAATGTTTCGCAAGCCATCAAGCTGAACAGCACACAGCATCCAATCAATAATGAAATCAAAATCTTTCTCATAAAAGACTCCTTAAAAAGTTATTTTGTGATTTCATTGTACCCCCGCCCCAAAACCAATTCCAGTGAGTTTTACCCACCAATTTTAAGGAAAATTTACGAATTTGAGCAAATTTCGGTGAGTTTACGCACCGATTTTTGGAAAAAAGAGGAATTCTGGCAATTTTTGGGGAATTTAGGCTGTAGATTTTGATTGCAGATGATGATTTTTAGTAAAAGTTAGTAAAAGGGATTCCCGCGTCGGTGCGCGGGAATGACGGTGGTTTTAAATGTGGGGGAACTGAAAATGACGAAGCTTGAAAATTGTTTCGGAAATGCAAAAGTCCAAGGCAGACAAAAAAGGCACCCCGAAGAAAATCAGGGTGCCTCTAGTTTAAGAAAGTCGGAATTTAGAATCCCAGAGTTTTTTTGACATTGTACTTAAACTCACCTATTGCCTGCGACTTTGTTTCTCCGCCATTTGCATAGGCTTTTACGGCTTTCTTCCAAAAATCATCAATCTGCTCGTCACTTGCTTGAGAAAGAGAGCCGTCCACTTTCTTTGCGTAATCGCAGAATTCTTTGTACCAGTTCTGGCCTCCAATAAATGGATCTGAGAAATTATTTTTTAACTTGTTCTGAACATTGATGTTGGTTACTACTACGGAGTTGTCTTTAGAAAATCCCTCAAGGAATTTTTCATCTGTTGCTAAATACTGAATCATTTCCTTGGCAGCAACATGGGCCTTTGTTTTCTTGCTTGCGGCAATCCACGCTCCGCTCCAGAACCATGCGGAAGGTCCCTGGCACATAGCCCAGTCGCCTGCTGTGCCGGGAGCGTTTGTCTTAAGAGCATAGCGGAAACCCCATTCCGGAAGGAAGTAGCACATGACTTTCCCGTTTTGCATTCCGTCAACCCATTCCGGAGACCACTGAATGGCTCCGCTTAAGACTAGTCCTTCATCCTCCATAATCTTGCAGACATCCATGTATTTTTCCATTGCTGGGTCTATCGTTAGGCTGTAGTCCACAACCCAGGGCTGCTTTCGGGCACCCTTGTATGCATAGAAAAGATCATCCGTTGTGGCAACGGCTTTGCATTTGCCGTCGGACTTTTCCTTGAGTTCACGGGCTGTTGCAAGGAATGTGTCTAGATCCTTGAACTTTTTCTGGACTTCTGCAGGGTCATCTGTTCCCCAGTACTTCTTTGCAAGGCTTCTGCGGTAGAAGATTGCTCCGGGAAAAACTTCATAGGACATGGCATAGACGTGGCCATTGTGGGTGGCAACCTTTACAGGATAGTTTTCTGTCTTGTCCTTTACCTTTGCATACAAGTCATCGAGTTCAAGAAGAAGTCCGGCCTCTGCATATTTTCTTAGCTCAGGCTCTTCAAGGAACATTACGTCCGGTAGTGTTCCGTCTTTTCTAATCAAAGATGGTTTATCCAAATACCATTTGTAATAGTCAATGCCCCACATTTTATAGTCAACTTTTACGTTTGGATGAGTAGCTTTGTAGCCGTAGCCTTTTTCGTAAATTGCATTCTTAAATTCGACATTGTAGCCCCAGACATCGAGTTTTGTTTGTGCAGTTACTGCTGTAACGGAACAGGCAAGTGCGGCAAGAAAAGCGATTGTCTTAATCTTTTTCATAAATTGCTCCTTGTTGAATTAATCTTAAGCCTAATTATACCCCCGTCCCCAAAAACAATTCCAGTGAGTTTTACCCACCAATTTTAAGGAAAATTTACGAATTTGAGCAAATTTCGGTGAGTTTACGCACCGATTTTTGGAAATGGGCAAATCCGGGGAAAACTTTGATTCAAAAATGGAGAGACAACATTAAAAGACAATGCCATTTTTTGGGAAATATGATATAATTGAAGGGTGGAGAAAAAATCAAGGAGGTTTATATATGCCCTTATCAGTATTGCAGCAAAGATTAAACTCTTTCCCGGAAGAATACTTTGACGAAATCAATGCTTTCTTCGATTTACTTTCTTACAAGGTAAACGCTCTTTCCACAGAAAATCTGCCTTCAAATAGAAAAATCACACCGGGGCTTGCCGAAGGGAAGTGGCAGTACCCCAAGGACATCAATGCGTTTGATGATGACGTGAGCGATATGTTTGAGGATTATTTATGAAGATGACACATGACTCTTTGATTCCTTACTATAACGAATCTTGTGTACTGGCAGTATGAGATGAACTGAAATATATAAACCTCAACCGCAAGTTTACGCACCGAGTTTTCTATATTCTGCAAATAAAGCCTAGCCGGGATTGGAGGGGGCGCGTAGCGCGTGCGCAGCACCGGCCGAGAGGGCAAGCCCCGGAAAGCCCGATAAAAATGGCCTCCCTGCCATTTTTTATCACGGTTTTCTGCCGAAAATCCGCAACCTCTTATGCTAACAAATGACGCGCCCTCCATGGCGCTGCTTGTTTGACGGAAAAAATGGCAAGGGCAGTTTAACCATTCAGGCTGCTCCAGAGAAGAATTTAAAGAAGAATGTGCTCTAGCTTGCAAGAGCTTTAAATTATTGTATAATGGAAATTAAGCCTAAGACCGCAAATGGAGACGAATGATGAAAAAAAATCTTAAGTATGATGTTAACATTGACTTGGCTAACGAGACAAAAAAGGCAATGGCGAAGGCCTTGAACACAGACAACGAAAGGGTGCTGAATAAAATTGGCGCATTTTCTTCTTTGTACGACATCAAATTTAAGGAGTACAAAAATCCGGTTCTTGTTTTAAAGACAGAGGAGCCAGGTTCAAAGCAGCTTTTGGCAGCGCAATACGGCAAGCTGGAAAACGTTTCCTACGACATGATAAATCATCTTATAAACGACTGCATCGTTATGGGTGCAAGGCCGCTTACGGTTCAGGATGCAATCATCTGCGGAAAGATGAATAAGGAAGACATAAACAAAATTGTAAAGTCTGTTGCAGATGCATGCAAGAAGCAGGAGTGTGTTCTTACCGGCGGGGAAACTTCTGAGCAGCCCGGCGTTCTAAAAGCAGGCACATATATTCTAACCTCCAGCATTGTTGGCATTGTAGAAAAAAGCAAAATCATAGACGGTTCAAAAATCAAAGAAGGCAACGTAGTAATTTCACTTGAGTCAAGCGGAATCCACACGAACGGTTACACTCTTGTAAGAAAGGTGATGAAAAAATACCCCCAGATTATGGATGCAAAAATCGGGAAGAAAAAATTCATCGATGTTATTTTGGAACCGCACAGGTGCTACTACAAGGCACTAAAGGATTTGTTCCCTACAAACTGGATAACGGGTCTTGCCCACATTACAGGCGGCGGTATTTGCGAAAACCTTAACCGCATTCTGCCGGACAATCTTTCTGCAAGCATTGATGCTTCAAAATACCAGATTCTGGATATTTTTAAATTGATAAAAAAGACTGCAAATGTTTCGGAAAAAGAAATGCTCAGGACTTTTAACCTTGGGGTTGGCCTTACGGTTGTTGCAAAGAAGGAACATGCAGAAGACATAATCAAGCACATGAAGAAAAACAAGATAAACGCTTACGTAATCGGTCAGATTGTAAAAGGGCACAAGGATGTTATTGTAAGCGGTGACTTTGACTGGGCAATGTGATTTTAGCTTGAACGCCTTAGCATTTCAAACGCATCGTAACGGGTCTGCATAAGAATGTCTTTGTCGCGGGCCAAATCTGCAATTCCAAGCGTCAGGTAGCCTGACTGGGCTGTTCCCGAAACTTCTCCCGGGCCACGGAGCCTTAGGTCTTCTTCTGCTATTTTAAAGCCGTCGTTTGTCTGGTGCAGGGCTTTTAGACGCTCTATGCCTACTGGAGTAATGTTTTTTCCGTAGATAAGGAAACAATAGCTTTGCAGACTGTTTCTTCCAACCCTACCCCTAAGCTGGTGAAGTTCTGCAAGCCCAAACCTGTCTGCGTGCTCTATTACGATGCATGTTGCATTCGGCACGTCCACGCCAACTTCTACAACCGTTGTTGCAACCAGAACCTGTATCTTATTCTGCCTAAAGTCTTCAAGAATCTGTCGGCTTTCTTCTTCTTCCACCTTGCTGTGCACAAGCGCGCACTTGAATGTGGGATAGACTTCTTTGGAAAGAAAATTGAACATTTCCTGTGCGGACTTTAGGTTGCCCTGATTTTCTGCCCCTTCTTGCTCCAAAGGCTCATCTTCCCCGATTCTTGGGTATACAAAATATGCCTGGTGTCCAGCCATAAGCTCTTTGCGGACTGCTTCGTAGGCATTTCTTTCGTTGCCCATAACACTAAGGTAGGTCTTTACCGGAAGCCTTCCCTGCGGCATGCTGTGTATTGTGCTTACGTCCAAGTCGCCGAATGCGGTTAGGGCCAATGTCTGCGGAATGGGTGTTGCGCTCATCATGAGAAGGTCGGGTGTGTGGCTGTATTCGCTTGAACCGCCTGCGGAAGCCTGAGCTGCAATCCTGCCCTTTGCAAGTATTGATTCCCTCTGGGTAACTCCAAAGCGGTGCTGCTCGTCTATTACCGCAAGCTGAAGGTTTGCGTACTGGATGTTTCGGCTAAAAAGCGCGTGTGTTCCCACTACAAAGTTTACGCTTCCGTCTTTTAGGGCATTAAGCAAAGCCTGTCTTCCCGCCGCCTTAAGGTTTCCGGTAAGGAATGCAACTTTTACACCGATTGGCTCAAGCAAGCTGGCCGCGTTTTCTGCATGCTGTCTTGCAAGGAGTTCCGTTGGTGCCATAAGTGCGCACTGTCCGCCGTAGTCTATGGTACGCAGGCAAAGCATAAAGGAAACAAGTGTCTTTCCAGAACCTACGTCTCCCTGCAAGAGCCTCTGCATGGAAAAGGGCTGTTTTTCCAAAGCCTCAGGCCTGTTTTTTAAGGTGTTAAGTTCATCCTGGCTTTTGTCTATGTCCCGGTTCATCTGGAAAATGGCCGCCATCTGCCCCTGGGTAAATTCAAAGGGAAGTCGTTCCACAAGCTGTTTTTGCCTTGGGGAAAGGGATTCCATGAATTCACTTTTGCTTACGTCCGGTGTTGAAAAATAAGATGCTGCGCTTGGAATGCCTTGTGCAAGACCTGCTTTATCTTCCGCGGAAGAATTCTTGGCAGCATCAAAAACCGCCGCTTGTTCTATAGAAGGAAGGCTGCCCCTGTGGCGAAGGGTGTGCTCTGCCATCTTGTATTCAAAAAAATAAAGCTCTTCGTAAATGAGGGTGCGCTTGGCAAGAAGGACCTGGCTTATGTCCTTAGGCTGATGAATAAAGGCCAGGGCTTGTGCCTTGTGCAAAAGCTTCCGCTCCTGGATTATCAAAGCGGGCAAATCATCTTCCAGTGACTTTCCGTACTGCTGCAATGCCGCCGCAACAATCTTGCGGTAAATTTTTTGCGTTATGCCTTCTGTGAGCGGGTAAACCGGCAAAACTCCGCTGCCCGGTATGGGTTTGCCCTGCCAGTCTGCAAGCTCGCCCGAATATGAAAGCCTTTCTGCTTCAAAAGACGATGCCTGTAGCGTATTGTATCTAAGTTCAAATTTTCCTGTTACGCTTATTATGCTTCCTTCCGGCAGTGATTTTTGCAGGAAGGGACGGTTAAAGGCTATAAGGAATGCGTTTGCACTTCCATCGGTTACGGCTATTTTTAGGGTCTTCATTTTGCCGTAGCCAAAAAAATCGTGGGAAAGCACCTTGCATACCGTGTGAACCTTTCCGTAGTTCTGGGCGTATTGGCTAAGGGTACATGCCTTTGTCCTGTCTTCCCAGTCACGTGGATATGTTCCCAAGAGGTCGCCAACGGTAAAGATGTTCAGCCGGCTAAAAAGAGATGCCTTTGATTTTCCAACACCCGCAAGACTTTCCAGCGGGGTTCCCAGTTCGGAAAGCTTCATCCGGACCTAGAAAGAAATTCCCGCCAGTATTCCGGAAATTAGCCAAACGGCTATTGAACCAAGTACTATTATTGCCGCCAAAGCGATTATCGCAATCACAAGGGCCGTCGTGTAGCTAACCTTTTTTCCAGCGGTAAAGGTACGCGCTATGTTGTAGACAAGGGGAGAAATAGAAGCGTCTATCTGGTCAAGTATGGGGCTTGAATAATACTGTCCCTTGCGTACAAAAAGAACTATAAGCCTTACCGCAAGGATGATGATGAGGAAAGTAATGATGGAAGTAATGACTGACCATGCAAGCTGAAGAATCATCTGGCCTACAAAACCCAGGGTAATAGTTGACCTTCCCGCAAAGCTCGAAAGCATGGTGGCAAGAACACCCAGTATGCACAAGCCCAGTGCGGCGGAAAAATCAAAGCTGCCCAGCCTTAGCCACTTGATTCCACGGAAAACATTCAGGTAGGGGTCGCATACCTTGCCCAGGAAGCGGGAAAACCGGCTGTAGGAAAGGGCAGGAACCCATGTTAGCAGTATGCGCAAAAAGCAAAGCAACGCATAGACAGAAACAACAAAGGAAACTATAGAAAATATTGTTCTTGGCATATAAACCTCTTAAACTAATTTTTATTCACACCAGACATCTTCAACAAGGTTTTGATCCTTTAAGCTCTGTATAAAATCAGGGCTTGAAGGAACTTGCATCTGCTGGTTTGCTTTTACCGTAAAAGGAGATCCATTTACGCTTATATGAAAATATACTACACAATTGCCGTTTGCGCCAAATAAAAAATCCCGCAAAGGGCTTATTTCTTTTAGGGAAGAAAAAGCATCCCTCATCTTTATGTGCACGGCAGCAATAGACTTTTCCTCCAGGGCCTTAGGGTCTTCCAGTGTGTCCACAAGAAGGCTGGGGCTTTCCCTGCTACCGTCAACCTTTCCCTTAAAGGCATAGACTCCCTCGTCCTGAATTTTGTCCTTTAGCTGCTCCCATACCTTTGGAAAGAAGGTAATGTCTATCGCACCCTTAAAGTCCGCAAGCTTGGCAAAGCACATCTGGTCGCCTTTTTTTGTGAGTATCTGCCTAAGGCCTTGAATCATTCCTATGGCAACATAGCTTCTTCCGGTGTTCTTCATCTGCCAGGGCTTTCTTCCGCTAGCTTCAAGCGCCGCTTTTTCCGCCTTGTCTTCCTTTCCCGCCCTTTCTATGTTCTCGCTGGTAAGGGTGGCACATTTTTCTATGGCGTGCCTCCATTCATCCAGGGGGTGCCCCGAAACGTAGCAGCCAATCAGTTCCTTTTCTATATTAAGAAGCTCCATCTTGGGCATTTCTTCAACATCTTCATACTTAAAGTCAGCAAATTCCTTTATTCCTGCGTCCTCAAAGAGAGAAACCTGACCACTGTCGCTGCCGAGCCTCTTTTTTTCTTCATACTGAATGGCCCTTTCGTAGTTGAGGATTAGGGTTGCCCTGTTCTTGTCCAGCTTGTCAAATCCGCCGGTCTTTATAAGAACTTCTATTGCCCTCTTGTTCACTTCCTGGAAGCTTATGCGGGAGATAAAGTCGTCAAATGACTTGAAAGGGCCGTTTGCCTCACGTTCCTTTACTATAGCGCTTGCAGCACCTTCCCCCATGCCCTTGATTCCCTTAAGGCCAAAGACTATGTGCCCGTCCACTACGTCAAATATAACGTCCGAGCGGTTAACATCTGGAGCGTCAACCGGAATACCCATCTTGCGCGCTTCTTCTATATAAACAGGCAGGGTATCCGTAGAAGTAATTTCGTTGGTAAGGTTTGCCGCCATAAATTCAGCAGGCTTGTGGGCCTTTAGGTAGCCTGTGCGGTAGGCAACAACCGAATAAGCCGCCGCATGGCTCTTGTTAAAGCCGTAGCCCGCAAAAGGAACCATGATTTCAAAAA
>DFJV01000138.1 GCA_002373205.1 Treponema sp. UBA3662 | reverse complement strand
ACATCACAAAAAAAGAATGGGTTTTAAACGGTGACACAGTTTTGTACGCCAATGCTGACCTGATTAAAGAAACGCTAAAATATGATTTTGAAACAGAAAAAAACTTTGACTATTCCAAACTTACAAAAGAAAATGCTATAAAGCATATTACACGATTTGTTGCGAACATGTGGCAGATTCATCCATTTGGTGATGCGCATGTGCCGCAAGGCACAAACGTCAATAATTTCCACTCATGCAAACGACGCGGAGCGGCGTATGGTAACACACGAACAACTGCTGTTTTTACAATCAAATATCTGCGCTCGCTAGGCTTTAATGTGAACAACGAGCCTTTTGAAAAACACAGCTGGTACTTCCGAAATGCTTTAGTCCGCGCAAATTATACGAACATGCAGAAAGGCATTTATATGAATACGGAATACCTTGAAAAGTTTTTCCGCAACATTCTGCTTGGTGAAAACAATGAACTCAAAAACCGCTACACCCATATTGATTATGATGAATACATCAAAAAGTTCGGCGATAATCAAAAAAGTTCGGTGCAAAATCTGCCTGTAAATGATACACAAAAATCACACGAAAGTCACAGTAAAGTCACTGTAAATTTAACAGTGGTACAACAAGATATAATTACAGCCATAAAACAAAATCAATTTGTTTCTCAGACAGAAATTGCAAAAGAATTATCTCTAGCCCGCGAGACTGTAAATCGCAACATGAAAAAAATGCAGGAGCAGGGCATCATTCAGCGTATCGGTGCAGACAAAAATGGCCACTGGGAAGTTATCGAGTGAAAAAGATATGCACCTTGTAGAAATCCACAGAATGTCTTGTATATTAAAAAGGGGCTTCCTGCATTGCTAGAATACAGAAAGCCCCAAAGTCTTATGCCGCTATGGTAATAGTTTTACTTATTAATCCTTGGTAAACCACCGCCTATGGCGGTGGACTGACAGAGCTTGGCAGTTACGGCAATAGAAAGAAAAAATAAAAGCCCATAGAATTAACGTGTGAACCGCTCAAAGTTACACACGGAGGAAATCTATGGACTATCAAAGTTTATCCCATAGTAAGTGGGAATGTAAATACCATGTGGTTTTTATACCAAAGTACAGAAAGAAAAAACTGTACGGGTCAATCCGAACGGATTTAGGAGAGGAACTGCACCGGTTGGCGGAGCAGAAGGAGAGTAAGATTCTCGAGGGGCATATGATGAGCGACCACATACATATGCTAATCCAGATAGCCCCAAAATATTCCGTTGCCCAGGTAATCGGTTATATAAAGTGTAAAAGTGCAATTTATGTGGCACAAGGATATTTCGTATCGACGGTGGGACTTGACGAGGATGTCATACGGAATTACATTCGAGACCAAGAAGAAGATCGCAGACAAGATGGGCAACAACAGTTAAGCCTGTAGCCGTAGGCTAGGCAAACCGCTTTGAGCGGTTCACCCCTCAAGCCACCACCTTTTGTGGTGGTAGATGACTCTAATCAGATTGTGATTTCCAATTTGAAGTGATACTCTTGGCCTCACCCACTTGTAATTCTTTGCTATATAAAATAAAATATATTCCATGAATTTAAACGATTTGCGCCTGAATGCTTACAAGAAAGTGGCTGATATTGGAAACCCTGATGCTGCTGCGGAAGAGAAAAATGCTTCCGGTGGAGAAGATTTGATAAAGAGCGTGTCCCGCGACATAAGAAGAACAGAGGAGCCGGGGCATGTTCCCCTTGTCAGAAAGCCTGTTTTTCAGAAAGTCAACAGGCAGGTGGATTCTATTCTGGAGAACGCAAAGGAGCGCGAGAAAAACAGGGCTCCTCTTTCCCAACCACCAGCTCCCAGACGCAACAAAGTTGAAAGTTCAGACCTCTTTGCAGACATGCGCGCAAAGGAAGAGGCTAAGATAGCCGCAAAGACAGGCACATATTTTAAGAAGAAAAACTCTGCTACGGATGAGGATGTCCGTGAGGCCGCAAAGGCACTTGTTTCAAGGGGGCTTGTAAAAGTTCCCGAGCAGCCAAAGCAGCCTGGCGAGAAGGAAAGCATTTACCGCCGCGTTGCAAAATTCCTTGTTGTTATTGGAGTTGACGAGGCCGCAAAAATCATTCCGCATTTGACCGAAGAGCAGACGGAAAAGATAATACCGGAGATTGCTGCGGTTCAGAAAGTTACGCCGGAAGAAGCCGAGCAGGTTCTTGCCGAATTTGAAACCCTTTTGGACAAGGCAAGGGAAAGCGGTGGCATAGACACTGCACGCACAATCCTTACAAAGGCATACGGCTCGGAAAGGGCAGAGGAGCTTTTGGAAAAGTCCGTCCAGTATCCAGAAGGAAAGCCTTTTGACTATCTTGAAGATGCCAATGCAGAGCGAATCGGAATCCTTATAGGCGGAGAGTCTCCTGCGGTACAGGCGCTTGTTCTTTCCCAGGTTGAACCAAAGAAGGCCGCTGCCGTAATCAAGGCAATGGAACCAAGTGCAAAGGCAGACATCGTTATGCGCCTTGCAAAGATGAAGCCCGTAGCCCCTGAGGTAATGAAAAGAATCAGCAAGAGCCTTAACGAAAAGATGCTCACCCAGAATACGGAGAACACCCAGAACCTTGACGGACGCGGAGTCCTTGCACAAATTCTTAAGCGCATGGATCCCCTTGCGGAGAATGCAATCCTTGAAGACATATTCGACCAGGATCCCCAGCTTGGAGAGGACTTGCGCAGAAGGCTTTTTACCGAAGAAGACGTTATTGGTGCGGACGACCGCTTTATGCAGAACAAGCTGCACTCAATGCAGGAAGAGGATATTGCCCTTCTTATCCGTGGCAAGAGCCCTGCCTTCCGCGAAAAGATTTTGAGCAACGTTTCAAAAAACAGGGCAGAGGCAATTCTGGAAGACGAAGAGCTTCGAGAGCATGTCCTAAAGATTGACTGCGACAGAATCACAAACCAGTTCTACTCAGAGTTGCGTCGTGCATGGGAAGACGGAGACCTTCGCGTAGACGGACGTGACGACGGTGAGGTTTACGTATGATGCAGGCAAACCAAAAATACAAGGGCTTTAGGGTTCTTAACGTAGTTCCTGTTCCTGATTGTGATTCAACCGGCATTTACCTTGTTCACGAAAAGACAGGCATGGAAGTTTTTCATCTTTTGAATGATGATGAGGAAAATACATTTGCCTTTATTTTTGCCACTCCCAACGAAGAGAATACAGGTGTTGCACATATCATTGAGCACAGCGTCTTGTGCGGTTCAAAAAAATATCCGCTAAAGGATCCATTTATCCGCTTGGAAAACCAGAGCGTAAACACATACCTTAACGCATACACAACACAGGACTTTACTGTTTTTCCGGTAGCTTCCGTTTTAAAGGCTGACTACTTTAACCTGATGGGAGTCTATGCCGATGCGGTCTTTTTTCCCCTGCTAAAAAAAGAAGTCTTTATGCAGGAAGGTGTAAGGCTGGAAGTAGAAGGAAAGAACAAGACCATATCAGGTGTTGTCTACAACGAGATGAAGGGTGAATATTCTTCTTTTGAATCCATTGCCATGCAAAAGCCCATAGAAGCCCTGCTTGCTGGAACCCATTGCACTACGGACTTTGGTGGCGATCCACTTTTCATACCGGAACTTACCTACAAGCACTTTAAGGAATTCCACAAGAAGCATTATTGTGCCGCAAACTGCCGCGTCTTCCTCTACGGAAACATCCCAACAGAAGAGCAGCTGGATTTTTTGGAAAAGAACATTCTAAAGAAAATTTCATCAGCCGGAAAGAAAGCCGTCTGGCCAAAGGAAAAGAATGTAAAAATAAAAAAATATTTCCATGCCTACGGTCCTGCCGATTCAGAGTCAAAGGACGGAAAAAACAGCGTAATCTGCTCATGGAAAATTCCAGACTGCGTTGACCGCGTAAGGGTTCAGGTGGAGGCCTTGTTCCTTAGCGCACTTCTTTGGTTTGATGATTGCGCCCCTGTCCAAAAGGCCCTGCTTGATTCTGGGCTGGGAGAAGATGCCGCTCCTCAGACGGGCCATTATATAAGCCTTAAGTATCCAATGCTTTTCTGCGGCTTGCGCGGAGTAAAGACAGAGAACATAAAGAAGGTTGGCAGCCTTGTACTTTCCAAACTGGAGCAGCTTTGCCGTGATGGAATTCCGGAAGATGACGTAAAGCGTGTCTGCATGGAAGTTGAACTTAGCAACAAAGAGGTTGTCCGCATATCTGGTCCCATTTCCCTTTCCTTACTGGCACGCTCCATTAGGGGCTGGGGCTACGGTGCAATGCCTTGGGATACACTCTTGTTTACCGCTGAATACGAAAAGCTCAAGAAAAGAATTGCAAGCGATCCAAATTACATTTCTTCGCTCATACAAAAATACCTTTTGCAAAACAAGGAACGTTCTCTTGTTACCGTAACCGCATCTTTGGCTTGGAGCAAGAAGCGTGCCCTTATGGAAAAGAAGATTGCCCAAAAGATGTACAGGGAGGCAGACAAGGACGAACTCTTGGATTCCCTTCAAAAGATGAGGAAATTCCAGAGCAAGCCTCTTAGTAAAAAAGAAGAGAATCTTATTCCTTCGCTAAAGGTTGAAGACCTTGTTGCTAAGAATAAAAAAATCTTTACAAAAGAAAGCGAAGTTAATGGTGTTACCGTATTTTCCTGCAAGGAAGCCACAAACGGAATTACTTACGTCCATGTTGCCTTTCCTGCAGACGTCCTTTGTGCAGCCGACTATGAATACATTCCCTGCCTTTGCATGTGCATGGGTGAGGTAGGCTGGGGTGGTGAGCCTTGGGACAAGATTCAGACCAAGATACAGTGCGTAAGTTCAGGAATTGGCGCTTACCCCCAGAGCGCTCCTGTTTCTTACAAAGCCTCTAAGGAATTCCTTAAAAAGCCCTATGCTGGCCGCGACTGGGTTATCTTTAGGATAAAATTCCTTGAGGAATACACAAAAGACGCTCTTTCCGTACTGTCTGACTGCATCCAGAAAACAGATTTTTCTGATACGTCAAGGCTAAAGGATTTGGTTACTTCCCAGTACAATTCAATTCGCACGACAATAGTTCCTTACGGACACGCTTATTCTTCAATGCGTGCAGCCTGCACCACAAACAAGGCCTGCGCCCTGCACGAAATTTGGGAAGGTCTTTCTGCCATAGGGACTGCAAAAAAACTGTATTCAATGCCGGTAAAAAAGCTTTCTGCAAAACTGAACGAGATTCTGGTAAAAATAAGAAACAGTGGCGCTGTGGTGAACGTAATTGCAGACAAAAAGGGACTCTCTCTATTTTCCGAAGAGCTTCCTCAGTTCATAAAGTCAACAGGAATTCATTCACTCCGCAAAAAGTTTGCCAATAAGGATTCCGACTTTTACGCAATGACGGAAAGGCTTGGCTTTAAAACGCTTGGCTCAAATAAGTCTTCTTCTAACTCCGCCAGCAAAAGTGTCCGCTCAGGCTTGGAGGATGAGTATATAGAAGTTCCCGGTGCATCAGGATATTCAGCCTATGTTTTCCCGGGAGCCCGTATGGAAACAAAGGATTCTGTTGCAGAGTTTGTCTATACCCACTTGCTTTCCACAACAACTCTTTGGAACGACGTTCGCACTCAGGGCGGGGCCTATGGGGTTGTCCTAAGCACAAAAAGCGACTGTGCAATCCTAAAGTACAGCACTTACCGCGACCCAAATCCATTTGCCTCTTTAAATACCCTTGTAAATGCTGTAGAAAAAGACTTTGGCAAGGAATTTTCAAAGGATGTCGTGGACAGGGCAATAACCGGCTGCTATTCGTCGGAAGTGATTCCCCGCACTCCGTCTTCAAAGGGGGCGCTGGCATTTTTTAGGAAACTGTATGGTATAGAACCGACTTCTGCTTTCAAGGCGCTTAAGACTCTTTTAAAAATAAAGCCGGAAGACATTCAAAAGGCGGTAAACCGCTGCAGGGACAAGGTTCAGAAGGGAAAATTTGTGGTCATCTTTGGTTCAGAAATTGCGGAAAATCCCTTTAAAAAGGAGGAAAAAAAGGGTAATTCCGGTAATGACGGACAAATTCGTGGAAAATATGTTAAGATAATGCTATAAAAACAACCGATAAACAGAGTAGGTGTATTTAGTATGGATAAAAAAGCTTCAATGGAAAAATTTGTTGAAATGATAAGGCAGCTTGTTTCTGACGTTCAGGGTGCACCCTATCCAGGGTCAGGCTTTGAGCCGGAACTCTACTCAATCTGGTACGAGCACGTTCAGATCAATGCCCAGAATTGCTTTGAATTCCTTGACGAAAATTTCCCCACAGACAAGGACGAGCTTTCCAAAACCTTGCAGAAAATGTTTAAATAGAGCCTTTATTCTGCCGAAGATAAAGTTAAGAACCCGATTTAAATTTGAATTCGGGCTTAACTTATTTGCTTTGGGTGGAAAAAATGGCAGTAAAGAAAATCAGCCGTAATGAACGGTACATGCTCAAGGGTGCCTTAAAAAGGAATGGCTTTGACGAGTGGCGTATCGTTACCAATGGTTTTAACAAGACAACAGGCGAAGAAAAGACCTTCCTCATTGAATTTTATGTAGTGAACCCTGCGCTTTCCCCAGACAAATGTGTTTTAGGCTTCAAGAGCCGCAATAAAAAATCAGCCTCAGACTTGCAGTATGCGCTTGCGGGAACACAGGCCGCAACCACCATGCAGACGGAAGAATTCGTCCAGCCTTCATTTGCAATGGTAAAGGCCGGAATGCTTTCGGAAAACGGCAAGCAGATGAATTCATACTTTCCCCCCAACCAGCTTGAATTTGGCAAGACCGACTATCTTATAAAGGTTGGCGGTGCAAGCGGTGAAATGTGCATGCTAACCGACGATGCAACCTACGGTTCCGTGTGCGTAACATCCGCAGACCTACAGGAAAAGCCTGAACTCCTCTGCCAGGCGGGCAGCATGTCATGGAGCCTAAAATTCAAAAAGCAGATAGAATTTACCCCCGACTACCACGGAGCCGGAAACCACTGGGCATGCTTTGGCGCACGCACTTCCTTTGAAGGCCGCATAATTTTTGACGGCGAAGAATACGTTGTCATGCCAAAAAAATCCTACGGCTACATAGACAAAAACTGGGGCAAGAATTTTGTCTCGCCTGTCTACCACTTGAATTCCTCAAACTTTACCAGCATCATAAACGGCAAGGTAATGGATCATTCATGTGTTGCCGTTCAGGGTGTGTACAATGACAAGCTTTCCGTCCTTATCTGCCTTGAAGGAAACAAAATTGAATTCCACGCAGACAAGCACAAAAAGTACACGATAACTTACGAATGTACGGAAATGCCGGAAGACGACGAGGGTGTGCGCCTGCACTGGACTGTTAGCATTCACGACAGGAAGCGCGTCGTAGACATAGACGTTTTCTGCAACGCATCGGCAATGTTCATCCGCGACTATGAATGCCCGGAAGGTGGCCGCAAACTTTTAAAAATTCTTGGCGGCGGCAACGGAACCGGCGAGCTTAAGGTCTTTAACAAAATTAAAAAGAACCTGGAGCTAATCGAAGACGTGCGCATTGCAAATGTGGTCTGCGAATACGGCAACATAGAATTCCCGGAAACATAGCTTTAGAATTTTTTTTGGACGTGGCTGCCATTTTTTACAGGCATTCCTCATAAAAAACTTTCATGCCCCTTGTTACGGGCTTTCCGCCGTTCCGGCTTTCGCCTCCATTCCGTTGGAACGCCTCCGGCGCGGCTACAATCCCGCGTAGGTTCTCTAAAAAAAAATCAGCCAAAAAATCTTGCCTTTTTTACCGTTCGTAATTATTTTTTAAACAGGTGAAGTTTTAACACTGGAGGTAAAAAATGAATTACGACCAGATGACTCTAAAAACACAGGATGCAATACAGGAAGCCAATTCCCTTGCCCAGCAAAAGAACCACAGCGAGATAGGCCCTGAGCATCTTTTATATGCACTTTTAAGGCAAAAAGACGGAACAATTCCTCCTTTGGTTGAACGTATTGGAGTTCAAAGCGAGACCTTGCTTGGCGAAGTGGAAAGACTTCTTGATTCCTATCCACAGGTGAGCGGCAACGTTCAGATGGCATTTTCTTCGTCTGCGCAAAAGATAATTGCCAATGCGGAAAAGGAAATGTCTTCTCTAAAAGACCTGTATCTTTCCACCGAGCACATTTTTCTTGCTATGACCCAAAGCGACAGCCCTGTTGGAAATTTGCTGCAAAGGTTTGGCTGTAGCCACAAGGAAGCACTCAAGGCTTTGCAGGCAGTCCGCGGAAACCAAACGGTAGATTCTAATGACCCGGAAAGCAAGATGCGCTCTTTGGAAAAATACTGCACAGACTTGACTTCTCTTGCACGCCAGGACAAGATTGACCCTGTAATTGGCCGCGATGAAGAAATTAGGCGTGTTATGCAGGTTATAAGCCGCCGCACAAAAAATAATCCTGTCCTCATAGGAGAGCCTGGTGTTGGAAAAACAGCAATTGTGGAAGGTCTTGCCCGCCGCATTGCAAGTGGAGACGTTCCCGACAGCCTAAAGGACAAGAGGCTTCTTTCTCTTGATATGGGCTCCCTTGTTGCAGGCGCAAAATTCCGCGGTGAATTTGAAGAGAGATTCAAGAGCGTAATAAATGAAGTTAAAAAGTCTGAGGGAAGAATCATCCTCTTTATAGATGAGCTTCACACAATTGTTGGTGCTGGTAACGCGGAAGGCAGCATGGATGCGGGTAACCTTCTAAAGCCTGCCCTTGCCCGTGGAGAACTTCACGTAATTGGTGCTACAACTTTGGACGAATACCGCAAGTTCATAGAAAAAGATGCAGCCCTGGAGCGTAGGTTCCAGCAGGTTCTTTGCGCAGAGCCGTCTTTGGAAGATACGATAGCGATTCTTCGTGGACTCCGCGACAAGTACGAGATTCACCATGGCGTAAAGATAAACGACGAGGCACTTGTGGAGGCTGCAACACTTAGCAACCGCTACATAACAAACCGCTTCCTTCCCGACAAGGCCATTGATCTTGTTGATGAAGCAGCCAGCCGTATCAAGATGGAAATTGAATCCCAGCCTGTGGAACTTGATCAGCTTGAACGGAAAATCCTTCAGCTTGCAATAGAAAAGCAGTCCCTTTCCAAAGAGGATGACCAGGCCAGCAAGGAGCGTCTTGAAAAGCTTGAAAAGGAAATTGCGGAAGTTACAAGCCGCCGCGACGCAATGAAGCTCCAGTGGCAGAACGAAAAGACTGCCATTGAAGGAAGCCGCAAGGTAAAGGAAGACTTGGAAAAGGCCCGCTTTGAGATGGAAAAGTATACAAGGGAAGGCAACTTGGAAAAAGCTGCGGAGTTAAAGTATTCCCTTATCCCCTCACTGGAAAAGCAGCTTGCAGCCGCACAGGAAAACGAATCCAAGGGAAGTGCTGCCGGGCAGAATATAAGCGAAGAGCGCAAGAGCCTTTTGCGGAAGGAAGTTACGGAAGAAGACATTGCCCGTGTTGTTAGCACTTGGACTGGTATTCCTGTTTCCAAGATGATGGCAAGCGAAAAGCAGAAGTACCTGGAACTTGAAGACGTTCTTCACAAGAGGGTAATCGGTCAGGAAGCAGCAGTTGCATCTGTTTCGGATGCTATAAGGCGTAACCGTGCAGGCCTTAGCGACCCAAACAGGCCTTTGGGTTCATTCATGTTCATTGGCCCTACTGGTGTTGGAAAGACGGAACTTGCAAAGACCCTAGCAGACTTTCTCTTTAACGACGAAAAGGCCCTTACAAGAATTGACATGAGCGAGTACATGGAAAAGTTTTCCGTTACCCGCCTTATTGGAGCACCGCCAGGATACGTTGGCTATGACGAAGGCGGCCAGCTTACGGAAGCGGTGCGCAGAAGACCCTACAGCGTTCTTCTCTTTGACGAAGTGGAAAAGGCTCATCCTGATGTCTTTAACATTCTGCTGCAGGTGCTTGACGACGGAAGGCTTACCGACGGTCAGGGGCGTGTCGTAGACTTTAAGAACACCATCAT
>DFJV01000102.1:13035-20416 GCA_002373205.1 Treponema sp. UBA3662 | reverse complement strand
AAAACTCAGGTGAGTAAAAACTCAAGGGGGAATCCATGAATTTCAGTAGAAAAATTACAAGCAAAGTCGCAAGCCTACTTACAGCAGCAATTTTCTGCACCTTGTCGCTCACAAGCGCATTTGCAGGTGGCTCAAAAAACAATTTTGAAGGCAAAACATACGTAATGACAGGCATGTTTGCAGGCGGAATGGACATAACAAGCCTAATGGGAATGGCTGGCGTTGAGCTAAAGATGGAAGTAACCTTTGTTGACTCAAGCACATACAAGGCAACGGTCACATCCAACGGAGAAACGGAAGAAAGCACAGGCGAATACACAATAAACGCCAAGGAAAAGAAGGTAACCCTTCTTAACAAAGACAGCGACAACTTGGATTTTACATATTCAGAAGATTTTTCCAAGCTTAGCATTTCCGCACCTATCGAAGAAGGCATGACGGCAGAACTTGTCCTTACGGAAAAGAGCAAGGCAAAGGATGCCACAGGCCAGGCAGCTCTCCAGGCACAGCCAGAGATTGACTACGGCTCAGTAAAGACAAATATTTTTAAGGGAAAGACCTACAAGCTTACAAAAATCCTGCTTAACGGCATGGATGCAACTTCCCTCATAGCCCTGTCCGGCCAGCAGTTCAAGGGTTCACTCAAATTCATTGACGAAAAGAACGTAATCCTTGACTTTTTATACGGAGACCAGCAGGAAAAGGATTCTGGAACCTATGCCATCGACTACGAAAAGAACACAATCACTTTTGACGGTGACACCGAAAACAGCAAGGCTATATTCTACAACAAGGGTTCTGTAATAAGCTTTGACTTTCCCATGGACGGAATGACGCTAAACCTTATATTCGAGAAGTAAGAGCTTACCAACCAGTAACAAGCCACGGAGGGCGGCTTAGCAACGTGCAGAATTGCCACGCGGTTCTGCAATCCCAAAAAGATCCATGGAGGGATTTTTTTGGTGCAACCTACGCGGGATTGTAGGGGCCGCCGAAGGCGGTTGCGTTAGCAATGAAGGCGAAAGCCGGAACCCCGAAAAGCCCGTGGCGCAAAGGCACATTCGGTCGAGTTAGCCAAAGAGCAGAATGGTAGAACGAAAAAGACGCCGTCCCCTAAATCACCCTAAAAATTCAAAAAAATACAAGACGACTCGCCCTATAGAATAAATTTCAAAAGTGTGCTATAATTGTCCTTTCAACAGAAAAAGGAAGGCGAATATGGCTTTAGATTTGCATGGAAGAGATTTTTTAACACTCAGAGATTTTACTCCGGAAGAAATCATTGGTCTTTTGGATTTGGCCGCCGACTACAAGAAAAAGAAAAAAGCTGGAGAAGCGGTTGACACTTTCCGGGGAAAAAACATAGCACTTATTTTTGAAAAGACTTCCACTCGAACACGATGCTCTTTTGAAGTTGCCGCCCACGACCTTGGCATTATGACGACATACCTTGCCGAAGGTTCCCAGATTGGAAAAAAAGAGAGCATTGCAGACACAGCAAGGGTTCTTAGCCGCATGTTTGACGGAATTGAATACCGCGGTTTTGGACAGGACATTATAGAAGAACTTGCCAAGTTTTCCAAAGTGCCGGTCTGGAACGGCCTTACAAATGAATACCACCCTACCCAGATGCTTGCCGACATGCTTACAATCCGCGAGCACTACGGAAAGCTAAAGGGGCTAAAACTGGTATACTTTGGCGACGCAAGGTACAACATAGGAAATTCACTCTGCGTGGTCTGTTCAAAGCTGGGGCTAAACCTTGTACTTTGCACAAACAAGAAATATTTCCCATCCGCAAAGCTTATCCAGGACTGCAAGCCTTGGCTTAACGAAAGCGGCGGTTCAATCTCTTTGGAAGAAGACATTGCGACCGCTGTAAAGGATGCGGACATTCTCTATACAGACGTATGGGTGAGCATGGGTGAGCCAGACGAAGTGTGGGCTGAGCGCATAGCAGACCTTAAGCCCTACCAGGTTACAAAGGATGTTATGGCAATGGCAAAGCCTACGGCAATTTTTATGCACGACCTGCCCTCTTTCCACGACCTAAACACAAAGATTGGCAAGGAAATAAGCCGTAAATTTGGCATAAACGAGATGGAAGTGACCGACGAGGTTTTTGAAAGCAGCCAGTCAGTTGTCTTTGACGAGGCGGAAAACCGCATGCACACCATCAAGGCGGTAATAGCTGCCACAATTTAAGGCATAGTGGAGGTTTGCAGACCATTTTTGATGTGCTTTCCGGGGTTCCGCTTACGCTCCATTGCCAGGGGCAACGGCTGCGACGCCCCTACAATCCCGGCTAGGCTTTATTTTTTATAAAAAAGCATTACTGTATGCAGGCATTGACCATCACCGCAATTGACCATCACCGCAAGGGAAAATGGAGAAAATGGAAGTTTTTACGCTATTTTCCCCTGCCAGCCAAGAAAAAATTCAATTTTCTGACTGAATTCCAGTTGTCAAAGGCGCAAATTGCATTTATACTGGATTATGGGTTTCCTGGAGCGAAAAATCGTTCAAGGAAGAACGGACAGAGCTTTTAAATCCGTGTCAGGTGAACAAGGCCCTGGCGCAGGCTACCGTAAAAGCGGAAGCCACAGGTTAGGAAGGTAGTGCCCGCTCTAATAATAAATTAAGGAAATCGAGGAAGGATTTTTATGAAAAAAATTTTAACGGCATTATTTGTTGCTGCAGTCCTTGCAGTTAGCTCATTTGCAGTGGATTCATCTTCTTCTAGCACTCCCATCTGGGACCATGGAGACAATGTTTCCGAATATTCATACAGAAACGTAGGTGTTTACAGAATTTTTGACCAGGCAGACTCCTACATCGTTCTTTACGAAAAGCAGAGTTTGGAAATTGGTAAGGTTGTAATCCCCAAGGCTTGGTTCAAGACATCTGCACCACGCAAGCTTGACTTCCGCCACAAGCCGGCAGGAATGGGAACATACATGACAGTTCTCTACAAGAACGGTGAATTCTACAAGGTTTTCCTTACTGTAAACCCAAAGCGCTCTGATCCGGTATGGGCCGTAGCAGATCCGCACGCAAGAATGGAAATTACAAACTCAGAAAGTCTTGACATTGAGTTCTAATTTGAAAATTTAACTTTTCACACAAAATCAAGCGGAAGACAAAGGCTCTGTTCTGTGTTTTCCGCTTGGATTTTTTTATAAACAACGGACTTCCATAAGTCACACGAATAAAAACAAACGTCTTTAGTACGAAAGTCTTTAGAACAAATGTCTTTAGAATAAAGGAAAACAAATGATTCCCCTTACAAAGGAACAGGCAGATTCTTTCATGTCTTTTGTGGAAAGGCATGATTCTTTTTTGATTGCAGGGCACAAGGAACCTGATGGAGACTGCATAGCCAGCAGTCTTGGAATATCTTACATACTTAAGCACCTTAACAAGCCGCACCTGCTCTTGAACGCAGGACCATTCAAGCGGACGGAAATTAAGAAATACGCAGGCCTTTTTACAAAGAACATTCCATTTATGACCAAGGAAGAAAGCGAAAAATGCGGCCTGATTATAGTAGACTGTTCAGAAATGCAGCGTCTTGGCGAACTTGAAGGAAACATCAAGGGGCTGGACACTTTTATTGTAGACCACCACAAAACGGCGGACACTTCCCTGCCAAACACCATAATTGACTCCTCTTGCCCAGCGGCGGCCCTTCTTGTACAGCAGCTATACGAAGCAATAGTCGGAAAGCCAAGCCAGAAGGAAGCAGACACGCTCTTCTTTGGAATATCCACGGACACAGGCTTCTTCCGCTACCTTAACGAAAAGGACGGAGAGGTTTTCCAGGCGGCATCGCGTCTTGTGCAGGCGGGAACTTCACCGCGTAAAACTTACCAGGAAATGACCGGGGGCAAGCCTTGGAATACGCGCAAACTGCTTGGCATAATGCTGGACAGGGCGGAACTCCACTGCAACGGAAAGCTTGTAACCACTTACGAAAAAATAGAAGACACCCACAAGTACGGTCAGGACGGAAGGGACAGCGATGCCCTCTACACGCTAATGCTGGCCGTAGATGGGGTTGAAGCAGTGCTTTTCCTGCGTCAGGAAACAGAAGAAAACTGTACGGCAGGATTCCGCTCACGGGACAAATGCGACGTAAGCGCCATTGCGTCAAAATTTGGGGGCGGCGGACACAAAAACGCTTCCGGAGCAAGCATCCAGGGGCGCATAGAAACCCTTCTTCCTGCAATAATAAAGGAATTCTCCAAGGTTCTTTAAACTTCTTAAAAGTAAAAATCTTTTCTCTTTTTTACGGTTTTACGGGCAGCAGTACCTTTTTAACCGTCCCTGCAGGAATTTCTCTTGCAAGGGCTTTCCAAGGCTTGTTGATATGATTCCCCTTGGAAAAAAGCATGTCACCCCGAACCTGATTCGGGGTCTCCTTACGCAAAAGCCAGATTACATGCCAAAATAAATTCAGCATGCAACAGTCCCGAGCGTGCAAGAATTTAAAAGAATCTTTTAAATTCTTGCAAATTCTTGCAAAATTTTAAAAGATTTTAAAAGAATCTTGCAAATTCTTGCATATTCTTGCAAGATTTTAAAAGGTTCTTGCAAATTCTTTTAAATTTTAAAGGCAAATAAAAGCAAAAAAAATACCCCTACCCGCATAAATTCAGCTACAAGGCCCATTTTTGCAACAAAGCCCCCAATTTTCCTGATGACAAAAAAACTTGGCATAAAAACTGCATAAAGATTCATGACTAACATCAATTAAAAAATGAGGTTTTTATGGATCAGGCAAAAGAAATCATCGAAGAATTCAAAAGCGGAAAAATCACTTTGGAAAAAAGCGTAAAGGCTTTAACGGAGCACATCTACAACCACAAGATGTGGTACGGACTAGGAAAGCTTTCCATGGACAGCCTGCACGACTTTATGGTGTCCTACATTCCAAAGCTAAAGAAAGTCCTGCTCAACTACAAGAACGGAGAAGGCTCGCTGGAAGGCTACCTCTACGCAAACATAACCATGGCACTAAGGCTGTGGAAAAGAAAGGAAGCTGCGTCGCTTGCAAAGCAAAACTGCCTTACCTTCATCTCCCGCCTGGGCTTGGAAGAAGAGGAATACGACTACCAGATGGACGAAAGCTCCTACGTCTGCGAAGCATCTGAATGCGAGGCACCGTCACTGGAACAGCTTAGGGAAATAAAGAAAAAATTCCGCCCAGTAACTTACGACAGCTTTAGGCACAAGGCTTACTCTGGACAGGATTATTCCCTCTTCAGCTGCAAAACCGCAAGAATCCTAAAAAAGACCTGCCTTGTCCTCTTTGCAAAGTGCGCCTACTATGCAGACGATGCCATAACAGAAAAGATTTCCGTAATAACGGAAAAGCCCATGGAAGAACTGCAAGTCATAAGGCAAAAGATAATGCAAGAGCTTAGCCCAAAGATAGTAAGGATAAAAAAGTGCCGCAACATAAGGGACGCCTCCTTCTACTTCCGCAACAAGTACATTATGGAAAAGAAGAACCTGCGCCAGAACGACTACCTTGCAAGGTCAATAGAAAAAAAGATAGAGGAGCGCAACAGGATGTGGCAGGAAAAAAACTCCATGCTAAAGGAAGAAAGCAACCTGATTACCCCCTCAAATGCCGCCGTGGCAAGGGTTTTGGGAACAAATGCCCGGGTCGTAAAATATATTTTGGATTATGCAAAAAAAAACATGGACAATTTAACATTTAAGAGGTACAATAAGTGTTATGAAGATTTATTTGGCAAGTGGCAACGTGAACAAAAAGCGGGAAATGAGTGAATTGTTCCCCGAACACACAATTGTAACGCCAAAAGATGAAGGAATTGACTTTGACCCGGAAGAAACGGGTACAACGTTTTATGAAAACAGCCTAATAAAGGCAAGGACGCTGTATTCCATAACCGGAACGCCGGTAGTAGCCGATGATTCAGGAATCTGCGTGGACGCTTTGGACGGCGCACCAGGAATCTATTCGTCACGCTATGCCGGGCCGCTCTTTATGAAGGGCAAGCCGGACGGCTCAAAAATTCCTCAGGAAGAGCAGAACAGAATGCTGATTGAGCAGCTCAACGAAGCTATTGCCAAAGGTAAATTTTCTTCAGACGGCAGTTCAGGCCGCAAGGGAATCTTCCCCAACGGACCAAGAAGCTGCCGCTACGTTTGCGCCATGGTGCTTTACATGGGTCCTTCCCGCCTCTATGTGGCACAGGAGACGATGGAAGGCACCCTCATAGAAGACATCAGGGACGCCCGCGGAACAGGAGGTTTCGGCTACGACCCTATTTTCTTCCTGCCGCAGTACGGAAAAACAGCCGCAGAGCTTACGGCAGAGCAAAAGAATGCCATAAGCCACAGGGGCAAGGCAGCCCGTTCCTTAAGCCATCTGGTTGCAGAACTTAAGGAATTTAAATGAATTGGTTAAAAATTCGAGTTTTTGACAGGCCAGTTCTTGCTGAAAACTCAAATTTCGACCTGGATTAATGAATTTTTGCATTTTTTTTGATTTTTTTTGAAAAAAGTGTTAAAGTTCTTAATTAATAGTACCGATAATAAATAACGAAGAACCATGGCTGCTCAACTTCGTAGAAGATAACGGTCAGGTCTTCGCGTAAAAGATTGCAGATGTAGCCTTGTAATGCAGATGTAATCTTTTACATCCGGGCAAAAAGGATTTTGCCTGAACATAATTCCATGGAGGAAAAATTATGGTAATCAACCACAACATGTCCGCAATGTTCGCCAACCGTTCTTTGGGAGTAACAAACGTTTCTCTTCAGAAGGATATGGAAAAGCTTTCTTCTGGCGAAAAAATCAACCGCGCAGGCGATGACGCATCTGGATTGGCAGTATCTGAAAAGATGAGAAGCCAGATCCGTGGTTTGAACAGAGCTTCTAGGAACGCTGCTGATGGTATCTCTTTCATCCAGACAACAGAAGGTTATCTGCAGGAAACAACAGACATCATCCAGAGAATCCGTGAACTCGCAGTTCAGTCAAGCAACGGTATCTACACAGACGAAGACCGCATGCAGATTCAGGTTGAAGTTAGCGCACTCATTGCTGAAGTAGACCGCATTGCTTCCCACGCACAGTTCAACGGCATGAACATGCTCACTGGACGTTTTGCAAAGGAAACAGGTGAAAACAGCGTAACAGCTTCTATGTGGCTCCACATTGGTGCAAACATGGACCAGCGCACACAGGTTTTCATCGGAACAATGACAGCATCTGCTCTCGGCGTACGCGAACTTGGCACAGAAGAAATCATGACAATTGCAACACCGGAAGATGCCAACCGCGCAATCGGTACACTCGATGAAGCTCTGAAAAAGATCAACAAACAGCGTGCTGACCTTGGTGCTTA
>DFJV01000102.1:0-12976 GCA_002373205.1 Treponema sp. UBA3662 | reverse complement strand
TGGTGCTTACCAGAACCGCCTTGAATATGCCGTAAAGGGACTTGACGTAGCTGCTGAAAATACACAGGCATCTGAATCAAGAATCCGCGATACAGACATGGCTTCTCAGATGGTTCAGTTCACCAAGAACCAGATACTCACACAGGCAGGAACAGCAATGCTCGCTCAGGCTAACAGCCAGAGCCAGACAGTATTGTCATTACTCCAGTAGTGTAGTATAATAATCAGTAGGCCATATAGGGAAAAGAGTAAAATCTTTTCCCTAACCTGCTGACTGTGCGGAATGATTACTGAATCTTCATTTGAAAATCCTTTAACTTCCGTTTATATAGTCAATTTTGTTCCTTGTTTAGAGGGAACATAGATCTTTGAAAATAGCTCTTCATGGGTTTGTGACGGCATGGGCAAGTGCTTTTAGAAGAAAGCAACTGTTCCTGCTGTATTAGTCTAAACCGGCACCGGGGGCGCAAAAACCGGAGCCCGCTAGCACAAATCACAGGCGTAAGGCAAGAAGCCTTATGTAATAGAATCATGGAGGGCATGAACTATGGTTATTAATCACAACATGAGTTCAATGTTTGCTAACCGCGAACTGGGCGTAAACAACGCTTCTCTTCTCGGCAACATTGAAAAACTCAGCTCTGGAGAAAAAATAAACAGAGCTGGCGACGATGCATCCGGACTCGCAGTATCTGAAAAGATGCGCAGCCAGATCCGCGGTCTCAATCAGGCTAACAGGAATATCAACAACGGTATTTCCTTTATCCAGACAACAGAAGGCTACCTTGCTGAAACAACAGATATCCTTCAGAGAATCCGCGAACTTTCTGTACAGGCCAGCAACGGTATCTACACCGATGAAGACCGCATGCAGATTCAGGTTGAAGTTAGCCAGCTTGTAGCTGAAGTAGACCGCATTGCTTCACAGGCACAGTTCAACGAAATGAATATGCTTACAGGCAGATTCGCTCGTGACAGTGTTTCTGGACAGGAAATGTGGTTCCACGTTGGTGCAAACATGGACCAGCGCATTCAGTCTTTCATCGGTACAATGACTGCACAGGCACTCGGCCTCCGCGGCTCAACAGGTACAGATGAACAGATCAGCATTTCAACTCCGGATGCAGCAAACCAGGCTATCGGTACTATTGACCATGCACTTAAGGCAGTTAACCGCCAGAGAGCAGATCTTGGCGCATACCAGAACCGCTTTGAAATTGCATCAAGAGGTATCGCTGTAGCAGCGGAAAACACTCAGGCTTCTGAATCTGTAATCCGCGACACAGACATGGCTTCACAGATGGTAGAATATACAAGGGATTCTATCTTGACCCAGGCAAGCACAGCAATGCTCGCTCAGGCAAACAGCCAGTCACAGAACGTCTTGGCATTGTTGCAGTAGACTATAAACCGTATCCGTTTGTTTTAAGAGATATCTGGATGTCATCTTTTTTAGCAAACAATACGTAAGAGTGAGGAGGGGTGCGCCCCCTTCCCCTCTCTTCTTTTATTTCAGGAGGAAATATCCATGAATACAATAAGTACGATTGGACAGACATTGGCAATGGACGGCCATTCTTTCAAAGGCGGTATGACGGCATTCGCCATTCCGAAGGCACGCGAAGCAGTTGCTCCGATGAAGCTGCCCCAGACCGCTGCGGAAGTATCAAGGACATTAGCCGATAATCTGGCCGAAGCAAAAGAAACCTGCCAGAACATTCAGAAATTGTCTGACTTGGTTTTAGGTCACAAACTTCAGTTCAGCGTAAACGAAAAGCTGAATAAAGTTATTGTCGAAGTAGTCGATCCCTCGACGAACAAAATCATCAGAGAGATCCCTTCAGAGGACCTGCAGAGAATTCAGGTTCAGATGAAGCAGGCCATTGGCGTACTCTTCGATGAAATGATATAATAAGTTGCGCTGCCTAAAAAACAGCGTAACTTACAGATAGGAATAATAACGGGATAATGGCAGACGGAATAAGCATACCAGGAGTAACTGATAAATACAAAACCAACGATCTCGTTGAATCTCTAATGGAAGTTGAACGCGTGCCGCTCAAGCGCGAGCAGGCACAGTTGGAAACTTATCAAAGCCAGCAAGCAGCCTGGCGTGATATGAATTCCAAGATGACAACCCTTAGGGAAAGCGTAAAAACTCTCTACTCTTTTGAAAACCCGTTCAACAATAAGCAGGCAACATCTTCTGATGAAAATGCCGTTACTGTTGACGCAGACAGGAATGCGGAATACGGGACTTTCAAGCTAGACGTATTGCGTCCCGCAGCAGCAGACCGTTTTTTAAGCGGCAACATAGACAAAGGTTTTAAGATTGCCCCTGGAAAATATACTTTTGTAGTTGGCGACAGAAGCGTTGAGTTTAACTGGAAAGGCGGTAAACTTAACGATTTTGTTACTTCGCTTAACAAACACGGCAACAACCTCATAAAAGCAAGCCTAATCGGAATTTCGTCCGACAAAAAGGCGCTTGTTTTTGAAAGCCTTAAACCCGGAATAAAAAATAAACTCATACTGAAAGACCAGGCTTTGGAGCTGGCAACCAGCATAGACATGGTTTCACCTGTCAAAGTGGAGCCAACCGCCATGGCACTTTCTCAAGATACATTCACCTGCCCTGCAACCTTTGCCCAAAATCCACAGGCCCCTGAAGAAGAAAATCCCCAGGCACCTCTGGCTGAGGGCGAAGACGTGCAGAACGCAGAGGAAGAAGCAGCCCTTTCGCCACTTGAACAGGAAGGACTTCCTCCCCTTAGCAAAGACCACGTGGCCCTTACAAAGAACGGCATATTCATTCCGGCCCGCGGTGGTGTTGAAATTCCAATTCCAGAAGCACTAAAGGCGGAAGGAAAGCAGGTAATAGACTTTACAATCGATGTAAAGCAGACGGAAGACATTACGGTTGCCATAAACAACCGCATTCAGCATCCTGTTTTGCCAGACCCGGGATTCATCACCTTTAAGGGAATAACCGTAGAAAACGACCAGAGCGACACTACCCTGCCAGAAGCACAGGGAGGAATTACAGGCCCGCTAAATCCGGTTGAAGATTCAAATTTTGTATTCATCAAGAATGCTGACGGCTCAGAAATTCAGCTGCCGGAAGATTCAATAAAGATAGACCCGGAAACCAACCAGATGAAGGTTTCCATACGCCTTGCAGACTTTCCGGACGCAAAGAGCATTGTACTCCGCAACAGCAACACCGGCAAGGAACTTTCACTTTCGCTTCCAACAACATGGGATTCATCAAAAGACCTTGGCTTTACACCCAACCATCCGGTTTCAGTTGCAAATGACGCACAGATTAAATACGAAGGAATAACCCTCACCCGCTCTACAAACGACATAGACGATGTTGTTCCAAACGTAACGCTGCACCTCCACGACAAGACAGACAAGACGGCAACCATAAAAATTGAACCGGACAAGGAAAGCGCAAAGAATGCCCTTATTACCTTTGTTGGCAAATACAACCAGGTGATTGCGGAAATAAACATACTTTCGTCAAACAAGCCGGAAATCGTTGCAGAGCTTGACTACCTTACAAAGGAAGAGCAGGAAAAGGAAATGGAAAAGCTGGGCATGTTCTCGGCAGATTTCTCGCTCACAACCGGAAAATCCACAATGCAGAGGATTGTTTCCGCAAACTACAACTACAACAACGAGGCTCAGACACAGGATATAATCACCATGCTGAACCAGATTGGCATTTCCACAAACGCAAGCGGACGTTCTTCGGGCTACAATCCGTCACAGATGCGCGGCTACCTGGAAGTAGATGAAAAGAAGCTGGATGAACACCTGGAAAACCACCTAGACGAGATAAAAGACCTCTTTGGCTATGACTCCGACGGAGACCTTATCATAGACAACGGAATCGGCTACCTCTTGGACAAGCAGCTCACCTCCTGGGTTCAGTCAGGCGGCATTATTTCCACAAAAACTTCTGCTTTGGACGCAAAAATCAAGAATTCCAACAAGAAAATCACTAATTTAGAAACAAAACTTGATGCAAAGGAAGCCGAACTAAAACAGAAATACGCTAACATGGAAGGAACCCTTAACAGTCTGGAAAGCCAGCAGAATACAATAAAAAATTTCTCAACGCAAAACAGCAACAATAAAAAATAAGAGGGGAATCCAATACTATGCAGCTAAAAGTAAACGGTGAAAATGTCGATATTACATTAGAAGGCGAAAAAACCGTAGGTGAAATTCTTAAGTCTTTTGAGGCGGAAGCTTCAAAGAACGAGGCTACGACCACAAACATAATTCTTAACGGAAAGGAAGTTGCTGCCGACGAATTTGAAAAAATTTTAGGCGAACCAATTCTTGACGACACGAGCATAGACTTGACGGTTGTTTCAAAGACTGCTCTTGTAAGGAATTTTAAGGAATCGGGTAAAAAGCTGGAGGAAATTCAGGCGGAGCTTGGAAATGTAAGCACCCTGCTGCAAAGCGGAAAGGATGCCCAGGTTGGAAAAATCATTACCGCTCTTGCCGATGAAATTTCAAACTTTTTGCACATTGCCCGCCTAAGTTCACTCTTCCCGGAATTCTACAATAGTCTGGAAGCCGGAGGAAAGGACATTGGCCAGTTTTTGGAAGACTTTATGCCCTTCCTTAAGGATTTTGAAGAAGCCCTTGGTTCAAAGGATACCGTTACGGTTGGCGACATTGCGGAATACGAAATTAGCCCACGCCTTCAGCAGATGGCAGAAGCTGTTGCCGGCTTAAAGGAATAGCGCCTTTAGCACCACTTTTCAGGAGGTTCAACATGGGCGGAAGTAGCGATCCGTTAATGGTAGTAAATGCTCAAAAAAATCCTCTCATAATGAAATTTATTATTATTGTCCTTATATTCGCAGTGATAATGCTGGCAATCCACTTCATTCTAAGGCACATCCACAAGATTCACACGTCAAGAGAATGGATTGAAGCGCAGAAAAACAAGGATACTACAGCCCAGAACGTTATAAACGTTGCAAAAAAATCCGGTCTTACAAAAGAAGAAAGGGATTTGCTCTGGGACATCTGCCAAAAATTCAAGGCAAAGAACATAGAGTACCTTATAAAAGATGCGGATGAAATGACCCAGCTTATGCACAGGGAATTTGAGTCAATAAAGGACGGCCCCGAAGCAGAAAAGACCCTCTTCTTCCAGTTGAACTCCAAGCTGGAAAGAGAGCGCTACAAGTCAATGGTCATAAGCACAACCGGAAGCCTTGAGCAGGGACAGGAATTCTCCTACAAGGATGCGGACGGCAATGACTGGAAATTTACCCTTTCGCAGAACACACAGCAGGGAATGCAGCTTGAAGTTCCGGTAACCTTCATCAACAGCAACAAGAACCCCGCCCCGCTTACAAAAATCATCCTGATTTTTAACGCAAAGAACGAAGTTTGCTATTCTATAGTAACCCGCGTTATCCGCTATGCACAGGACAAAGAAGGGAACAACATAATGATTGTTTCCGCCAGCAACCAGATAAAGCAGGTGTTGCGCAGAGTTGCAAAGCGCATGGCCATAAACATTCCTTGTAAATTTGCGGCGGCAAAGCCAAAGAGCAGCAAAAAGAACACTGACTACGAAATTCAGGATAAGCGCTTTAACGGAAGGTTCGTGGACATTTCTGCGGCCGGATGTAGGATTGAATGCACCATGCCAATCAAGCAGGGGCAGAACATCTACCTTGAATTCAGCCTGGAAAACAGCAACAACATCCAGAAGGTGATTGGAACCATAATTGCAACTAAAAAGGCGCGGATGAACAACAACTACATACTTCACATACAGTTTGAAAACTTGAACATTGCTACAAAAAATAAGATTTATGCCTTGATACACGGTTTTATTGAAGGGGCAAAATAGGAGGACAAGCGGTGCATTTTTTGTGCCGCATTTTACTGCATTATGAAGGTTCTTGAAATCAATTCGCTTTCTAAGGAAGAAGGTTTTATTTACTATATAAACAGATACAAGGGAACTGCCATACTGGAAATTCTCTCCGAGCAGGTTTCTGTACCCCTTTCGTTTACAATAGAAACCAGTCCGTTCGGAAAAAAGACGATTCAGATTGGAAGCTTGCCAAATACACTCAACTACCCTGTTACGCCAATAGTAACCAGCCTGCGCAACTTTATTGTGGAAATGGACAAGTCCGGCGTACTCCCGCAAACCTGATTGGAAAAGCAATATGAAATTCATAACAAATTCCGCAGAAGAAACCATTGAGCTTGGGAAAAAGATAGGAAGCCTTCTTAAGCCTGGCGATGTAATTGCAATGACAGGCACCCTTGCAGCAGGAAAAACAACAATTACCAAGGGAATTGCCCAGGCCTTAGGAATAAAAGACAACATCACAAGCCCCACTTTTTGCCTTATTAGCGAATACGAAGGCGAAAAAATGCCACTCTACCACTTTGACGTATACCGCCTGGACGGAGAGGAAGACTTTGAAACCCTTGGCGCAGACGAAATGCTCTATGGAAAGGGTGTCTGCATAATCGAGTGGAGCGAAAAAATAAGGAACCAGCTGCCCAAAAAGACTATCTTTATGGAAATTACCCCCCTTGAAGATGAAAAAAGGGAAATTACTCTAAGCAACTGGAACAGGGAAGAAATATGAACGCACTTGCTATTGACTGCGCGGTTTCCAAGCTGTGCATAGCGGCAAAAAAAGAAAATCAAACGGTAAAACTTTGCCTGGACATAGGAACAAAGCAGTCGGAAAAGATTCTTCCGGCAATTGACTATGTGCTAAAGGAAGCAGACCTTACCCCAGCCCTGCTTGACTACACGGCGGTAACCCTTGGCCCGGGAACTTTTACTGGCCTAAGGCTGGGGCTTAGCGCACTAAAGGCACTGAACCTTGCAAACGGAACGCCGCTTTACGGAATTCCTTCGCTAAAAGCCTATGCCCTGCCCTACAAAAGCGCAATAGAGACGGTTCTTTCCGTAATAGAAGAAAAGGAAGACCAGTATTTTTATTCTTTCTATGCCCGCGGAGAGGAACTTATTGAACCAAGCGACGGTTCCATAGAAGAAATTCTAAAGCAGATTGACCCTGAAAATTCCGTGCTTGTTTGCGGCCCTGGAGCAAAAGACTTTGTGGAGCGTGTTAACGAAACGACTCCCCTCTTTTCCCTACACACATTCCTTCCGCAGAACGATGCATGCGAAAACCTCTTTACCCTTGCCGAGCAGATGATACGCGACAAAGTGCAGCCAATGCAGGACTACGACGGCCCTCTTTACGTTAGAAAGAGCGAAGCGGAAATTGTGCTTGAAAAAAAGGCAGAAAAAAAATAAGAATTTTCCCTTAGCAAAGAAAAAAACTGTTGTGCAAAAGAAAGCCTACCCCCGATTGGAAGGGTGCTTGCAGACCGCCAAAGGCGGGCCGGAGCGATAGCGGAGCCCTGGAAAGCGGGTTAGCAAAAGAAAGCCGGTCCAAATTCCTTATTTTGAGAACAATGTTGAAAGTGCTTCTTCGGATGGCTGGACAGAAGCGGCCTTGTTTTCACGCTGGATTGCGTCAAAGACTTCCTGGCGGAAAACCTTTACGTTCTTTGGGGCCTCAACGCCAACCTTTACCATGTCGCCATGGGCTTCTATAATCGTAAGGGTTATGTCGTTGCCAATCTTTATTTTTTCGTCTACTTTGCGCGAAAGAATCAGCATTATTTGCCCTCCTGCTTTTTAAGGGCTTCCAGGATGTTGAACTTCGTTGTCCACTTTGGCTCGCTCAGGATTACCTGCATTCCATTCATGTTCTTTTTGTTGATGATGAGGGGGCCCAAAAGATTTGTGGTTACCGGGCTTCCGTCGTTGGGAACAGTTACCAGGGTGAGCACAAGCACATCCGACGGTTCCTTGATGCCGATTTTTGCAAGCTCCTTGTCGTCAATGTCCGTCTCGTAGTCTTCACAGACAAGGAAGGGGTCTATAAGAAGAAATGCAAGATCTGAATTGTCTGTTGACTGAAGCCAGACAAATGGCTTAGTCTTGCAGTCAACAAGCGCAAACTGTGTGTATTCTTCAAAGCCAAAAAGACCGGCCGGAATTTTTAAAAGATGGTTTTCGGGAACGTTAACAATTCCCATTGTTCTTGTTTTTACTTCCATTAGATACCTGCTAAACACCTGGTAAAAATTAAGGCCTGCACGTTAATGCAGGCCAAGTAACGCTTAGTAAAAATTTACCAGAATTATCTGAGATAGTCAAGCAAAGTGCTTGAATACATTCTTGCGGCAGTGCTCAAAGTTGCGTTGTTTACGTTTTCGAGTGCCTTGAGGTTTGTGATTGCCTCCGTCATGTCTATGTCGCCTTCGCGGGCAACAAGGCCTGTTACGTTCAGGTTGTTTACGCCGGAACGCTGGATGTTCTGCTGGGCACGCTCGTATTCGCTGCCAACCTTTGCAATGCGGGTGTTAAGGTTGGACATTCCCTGGTCAAGAACGCCGAGTACGCGTGTGCCGATTGCCTCGTGGTCTCCGCGGAGCATTGCGTCACGAAGGGCAATAACTGCGTCGAACATGGAACCGCCGGATACGCTTACGTTGCTTTCGATGTTGTATGGAGGAAGCTGGCTTGAATCCTTAATCATGCCAATGTCGTTGAGGACGTTTCCGTTAACATCCTGCAGCCACATCTGGTGTGAGTCTGTAGTGCGGAGGTCAAGGCCGCGTGTAACCGGGTCAATTGTTGCGCGTACGCTTGCACCGGAGTCGTTTATCTTTGCGGCGAGGGCATAGATGTTGTCGCCTGCGTTAACGGCAATGTCAATTCCGTCGATGTTGATTGTGCTGTCTGCCTTTGCCTGCCATGAGCTAAGGTCGCGCTGTCCCATAAGCTGCTGGGGTTCTGCCCAGAAGGTCTTGTTTCCTGAATTGTCTACTTCAAGGTATGCGTTTTCGTCAACCTCTACCCTGTTTACGGCAACGTTTCCGTTGTAGTGAACTTCCTTGATAAGAGGCTCTGATGCACCTTCAACATTGCCCATGAGAACTTCAAAAGCTGTGGACTTGCTTCTTGTTCCTGCAAAGAGGGAATTTCCGTCCGGGCCAACAGCGTTTGCGTTCTGGATGAGTTCCTTAAGAAGCTCGTCTACTTCCATGGACATATTCTTGAGGTCTTCCTTGCTGTAAGTTCCGTTTGCACCGGTAACTGCAAGCTCGCGCACCCTCTGCATAATCTGGAGGTTCTGGTTCATGTAGCCTTCGCGCACCTGGAATTCGTCGGAAAGAATCTGTGCGTTCTTGCCAAACTGGTTTACGCGGGAAAGGTATGACTGGTAGCGAACCAAGTGGCCAGCAGCCAATGGGTCGTCACGCAGCTCGCCAATCCTGCTCTGGCTGCCAATCTGGCGGTTTGCTTGGGCCTGGCGCACTTCCTGCTTGCGGAGGTAGTACTGGGTCTGGGTATTATTCATCTGGGAACTAATTCTGTTCATAATATATGCTCCTCAATCTTTGTTTACTAAGTTAAACCTTTAATCAAACGCCAAGGCGGTTAATCAGGGTGTCCAAAAGCTGGTCCTGTACTGTTACAAAACGGGCAGCCGCATTGTAGCCGTGCTGGAACTTCATGATGTCTGCAAGCTCTTCGTCAATGTTAACGCCGCTAATGCTGTCGCGGAGGTCGCGGAGGTCCTGCATGATTGCGTTCTGGCTTGCGAGCATGTTCTGTGCCTGCTCTCCCTTAAGGCCAACGTTTGTGACGCTGTCTGCAAAGTAGTCGTCAAGGGTGCGGTTGGAACCAATCATAACGTGGGTGTTGCGGATTGCGGCAATCTCTACTGCGGCACGTCCGTCGTCTGCGTCTGCAAAGCCCTGAAGATTGGGGATTGCGGCTGCAACACTCTGGATGTCTGAGCGGATGTTGGGGTTAACCTCTATCCATGCAGAAGGATTCATAACCGGTGTTACCGCAAACTGGGCACCGTTCAATGCGTTGACTGCATCTGCCTGTGCAAAGTCGTAAGCGCCCTCTGCCCCGCTTGCAGCAAGGATTCCTGAATATCCTGTAAGGAACATGCCTGAATCTTCCACGTGGCGGATTACAAAGTCAGGGTTGTTTATGCTTGCGCTTGCCGTAGCCTTGAGCACAAGGTTTGAGTTGCGGTCAAGGTAAGCCTTAACCTCTCCGTCTGAGTCGTTTATGCGGTTGATGATTTCTTCAACAGTGTCCGTAGCATGGTAGTCAACCGTAATGTTTCCGTCGTGGCCTGCAAGGGTAAGTGTTCCCTCAAGGCCAATCTGTTCCTGCGGCTTAAGGGAATTTGTACCTGTCATGCGGAAGACATAGGATGTGTCAAGAACGCCGTCGCCGTCACGGTCAAAGTTGCCGTTTACGTTCTCTACAAATGCGTGCTCCGTAAAGAAGTTGAGACCGGTAACATTGTTCTTGCCGATTGCATTGCGGTGTACATCGTTAACAAGGTCTGCAAAGTTGATTACCATTGTGTTGAGTGACTGCATCTCTGAGCGCAAGTCCTTGTCGCGGAGGTCCATGAGAGCTCCTAGGGATCCACCCGGGAAGTAAGCCTCAAGCTGGGTGTCCTGCCAGCGGAGGTCAACATAGCCGTTGTTGTTGGGGTTGGAAACAGTCTCCACCTGGCGGGCAATGCTACCCTGAACAATGATTTCTCCGTTTGTGTGGACAAGATATTCGTCCGGGTCTGAGCGGTCAATGGTAACGTTAATCAAGCCGCCAAGCTTTTCAACAAGAAGGTCGCGGCGGTCCTCAAGGTCGTTAGGATTGTCGCCCATGCCCCTTACGCGCACAATCTCGTCGCTAAGGGCTGCAATCTGGCGGGCATAATCGTTAACCTGCTTTACGGTGCCGATTATGTCTGAGTTCACCTGGTCTGTAATGGCAACAAGGCTCTTGTTCCTCTGCTGGATTGAATTTGTAAGGCTTTCTCCCCTGGTAACAACAGCCTGACGGGCAGCGTCCGTGTCCGGGTAAAGAGAAAGTTCCTGCCAGCCTTCCCAGTATTTGTCCATGTTGCTTCTGATGGAAATTTCATCGGGCTCCATGTAAATCTGCTCAAGCATCTGAATGTACTTGTCGCGGGTTCCCCAGTAAGTCTCCTGGTTGGTCTGGGCAACGATGCGGGTGTCCAAAAGCTCGTCACGAACGCGCTTAATGGCCTGAACGTCTGTACCCTGCCCTATCTGGCCTGCAACTTCTGCACGCTCCAAGTCCGGGCGGTAAAGGGGATCAAATTCCTTTATGTGGACACGCTGCCTTGAATAGCCTTCCGTGTCTGCGTTAGAGATGTTGTGGCCAGCGGTGTTAATCTGCACCTGATGGGCCATCAAAGACCTTTTACCAATTTCTATTCCGCCAAATGAACCTGCCATTCTAGTCCTCCAAACTTCAATCCAAAATTACATTACAGTGTCCAGCACAACGCTCTCTGCGGCCGGACGCACAATCTTACCGTATTTGTTGTACCTAACGTTCCTCTGCTGGGGAACACAGGTATCCAAAACTCCGTTAATAAAATCCTTTGTAGACTCTACATAAGTGGCAAGGGCCTTGTTCTCTATCTTGCTCTTGGAAAGCTTGGTGCGCACGCTAACATAAACGCTTTCAATCTTAGGAGAAAGATAGATGTTCTTGTCGTCTCCGGCACAGTTTTCACGGCATGTGTCAAGATTAACAAAGGCGTCGCTGAAAATCTGCATGTTGTTTATGCATTCCTCAAGCTCCAGCCACTTGCGCTGCTTTACGTCGTCGTGAATCTTGCGCTGCTGGGTGAGCATACAGTCCAAAATGTCATTTTGAGCATTCAAAATCTGAAGCAGTTCCACGTCTTTTTCTACGGGAGCAGCCGTTTTTGTCTTTTTTGCCTTTTTTTCTTCTTTATCTGCCATGTGCCCTTCCTTATATAAAGGTTCTCATCTCTGAATATCGGAAATCTGCCGTCAAACTTTAGGAAAATTTCTCTTCTGGAACAGCCTGCTCCTGTCACCCTGAACTCGATTCAGCATCTGCAAAAGTAAGAATGCCATCATTCCGTCACCCTGAACTTGTTTCAGGGTCCGTATAAGTAAAAATGTCATCTTCTACAGATCCCGAAACTAGTTCGGGATGACAGGCTGCCATTCATACCGTCACCCTGAACCCGATTCTGGATCTGTCCACCATAAAATTATCTTCTTTATTATTCTGGAGCCGCCTGCTGGTGTTACTGTGCCCGGTCCTACGGAACCGGTCAGCCACTTTGCATATCCCGCCATCCAGGGTTCCGCGGGCCCCTACCCGCTCCATTCCTACGGAACGCGTTCCGCGCGCCCTTACTGTCGGGGCTAGGCTTAATTTGTAAAAGCTAAAAACATAAAGATGGAACCTCCAAAGACATCTGTTTTAGAGGTTCCCATTAGAGACATAAGCAATTTTTTTTGAAAGGGCAAGGACAAAACCTACGCGGGATTGTAAGGGCCGCGAAGCGGTTGTTGCGAATGCAACAATGGAGCCGAAAGGCGGAACCCTGAAAAGCCCGTAAACCAAACCCGCATACGGTCGAGTAAGCCAAGATTTATTATGGTAGAGCAATTAGGACTCCGTCCTAAGACTTCGTCCTAAGACTTAGTCCTATAAGATAAAGTGCAATTACCTTTTTAGCTTGTTTCCGTCCTTAAAGGCTTTGCCAACAACATCCCCAAGCACACGGTAGGAACCGTTTGTCTCGTCGTAGGAAATGAACTGGCATTTCTGGGAGTCAAGCTTTCCGTTTTCGTCAAGGTAGGCATCGTCTACGCTAACGTTCACAACTTCGCCCACAAGAACTTCGTCTTTCCAAGAGACAACCTTGCACTCCAGTGTAAGCGGGTATTCTTCAAAGACAGGGGCATTAACAAACTGGGACTTTACTGCATGAAAGCCAGCCTTTGCAATTTTATCTTCATCCCTGCCGGATGCAATTCCAAAGTAGTCGGATTCTAC
>DFJV01000154.1 GCA_002373205.1 Treponema sp. UBA3662 | reverse complement strand
CCATCCGGGTCTATATAGCGTACCGGGCAGTTGGCGGCGTAATGGTACAAACCGCCATATGTTGGACTAGCAGGGGCTTTCTGCCAGTTTTATGCAATCTCTCCCTGTCTTTTCTTTGCCTCCAAATTTGTTTTGTTATATCCTACCAGAAAAATTCTTTTTTGCATAGGAATCTGGGTGCTGACCTAATTCAGAAGCTCGATTTCAAACACAAGCTTATCAAAATTAGTGTTTCTACCTGTATCATTACAGCGATATCTATAGATATTTCCTTTTTGCTCAAGAATCATTCCGCTATAATCCATTTGAGAATATTTTTTCATTGATCCCAGTTCATTTCTCTCAAATATATTGTATACACTCAAATACCCTTCATCTGATGAACACTCTATTTCGAATTCTTTAGGGCATTCATCTTCCCACAATTCAAAAGCTCTTCCCGAAACACCGTTTGTGGTTAATGTCCCTTTACCAGCATCTATGGCAATCCTAATACCCTGTCTATTATCAGAATTAACACTTATAAATCTAACCTTTACAAGTTGCTTTTTCTGAATAGACAAAACTTCCCATTTTATTATCTCTCTTTCAACGTCCCCAAACTCATTGTTATATGTTCTTTTCTTTCCCAGCCAGTCGGGCAATTTTTGACTCATTTTATTCTCCATTTGGTCTTTGGCCTGTATAAAATCTGTGTGGATCTATTTCCGCATGTTTTCATGGCGTAATTATCAATACACCTTTATGTATTCTTCCCAAGTGTCGGGGTATTTTTTCTTTATCAGTCTTTCTACATCAACAGGAATTGGTTCTGCATAGTAATCAATTCCCTGATTTTTAAATTCCTTTACAATTTCCATTTTTATTTTATACTCTTCTGAATCCAATGGAAAAATCCACCATCGGCGAAGTAAACCAACAGTTTTTAAGGGGATATTTTCATCATAATTGAACGAATAATCATCCGTTACATTTGCCTTTAAGTCAACAATTAAATATCTTGACATTTCTATATCCTTGACCCTCAAAGCCTCAATAGCTGCAGTCTCTCCATCAACATTCTTTAAATTTATATCTGCATGCCCTTTTTCAACAAGGAGCCTGGCCTTTTCCATGTTAATCTTTTTATCAGGTATATGCATTGACGGAAGCATCATCAGAGGTGTCGTTCCTTCAATGTAAAATTCGTTAACAACGCCATTGGAATCCAGTGGAACGGATTTCAAGGAAATGTCAGGATTCGCTCCGTAGTCAAGCAGAATCTTTACAAAATCAGGGGGAATTTCCCCATAACAGCAGGCCATAAACAACGGGGTTTCTCCACCTTCTGGGCATTGTATGTTAGGATTCATTCCGCATTCCAGCAGAGCTTTCATGGATTTTAGTTTTAAGCATCTTACAGACCAGTGCAGGAGTGTGTAATGATTTGAATTGTCCACTGCATCCATCTGCTCAGGATTTTTTCTGCATATTTTTTTTATTCTCGAAACATTTTCTGTCTGGACAGCTTTTGCCAATTCCAGGGCATCTGTATTACTAAAATTATCCGTTATGTAATGAGACAAAAATATTGTCCGTGAGCAGTCGGATAAGATGGAAATACACAATATAAAAGAAAGCAAATAAATCTTTTTAATCATCATTCATAATCTACCATTTGTAATGAAAAAATAACAGAATCCATTGAATGCCAATCTACGGCAGCGCCAATTTTTGAGTTGCTAATTGCAGGCGGATGGGGTAAGAACGTCAATTTATCAATGGGGCTAGAAAATGGACCAAATATTCCACATAGCATATCAAGCACGGCAGGGATTGTAGGGGCGCGAAGCGTTCGCGGCTTGTCCGCGAATGAAGGGGGATTGGGGCCCCCCGGAACCCCGGAAAGCCCCTCAAAAAAATGACGAGGGCTTCTTTTGGGCACAAATGTTTTGCATACAAAAGTGCCGCAAAAGAATTTTTCTAATTTTTTTTATGCGTAGATTGGGCGTACGTTAATTACGCCTTCTTTTTTGTTAAGGGCTTCCAGTGTAGCTTCGTCCACTTTTCCGTCCACGTCTATAAGGCAGTAGGCAATGTCGTTGCGGTTCTGGTCAACCATTCCGCTGATGTTGAGCTTTGCCTCACCCAATACGGATGTAAACTGGGCAATCATGTTGGGAACGTTTTTGTGGGCAATGCAGAGGCGGGTTCCGTTTGCAGGAATTTCTGAATCCATCTTGCACTTTGGGAAGTTTACGCTGTTCTTGATTGCACCTGTTTCCAAGAAGTCGCGCAGCTGCTGAACGGCCATTACAGCGCAGTTGTCTTCTGCCTCTGGAGTTGAAGCTCCAAGGTGAGGCATACAGATTACGTTGTCGTTGTTCAAAAGCTCTTCTGCTGCAAAGTCTGTTACCATGCAGGCAATTTTTCCGCTCTTGATTGCGGCAAGTACGTCTTCGTTGTTTACAAGTCCGCCGCGGGCAATGTTGATGATGCGCACACCGTTCTTCATGTTCTTGATTGTGTTTGCGCTGATTGTGCCCTTTGTGTCGGGAGTTTCGGGAACGTGAACCGTGATGTAGTCTGCCTTTGCAAAGAGGGTGTCCATTGTCTCTGCGTGCTTGATTGCGCTGTTAAGCTTCCAAGCTGCATCTACGGAAAGGAATGGGTCGTAGCCAATTACGTTCATGCCAAATTCAATTCCCAAGTTTGCAACCATTGCACCGATTGCGCCAAGACCTATAACACCAAGAGTCTTTCCCTTAAGTTCCTGACCAATAAAGTTCTTCTTGCCCTTTTCTGCGAGGCCTGCAATTTCCGCACCCTTACCGGCAAGTGTGTTTGTCCACTTGTTGGCGGCAATAACGGGACGGCTTGCCAAAAGAAGTGAAAGCATTACAAGTTCCTTTACGGCATTTGCATTTGCTCCAGGTGTGTTGAATACAACAACGCCCTTCTGGCCAAGTTCCTTGAATGGAATGTTGTTAACACCGGCACCTGCCCTTGCAATAGCCTTTACGCTTGGGTCAAGTTCCATGGAAAGCATGTCGTGGCTGCGGACAAGAATTGCGTCCGGCTTTACAATTTCGCTTGCAATCTCATAGTCATCACGGGGAAAGTTGTCCAGTCCCTTTGCGCTTATTCTGTCCAATGTCTGAATTTTATACATATTTTTCTCCTTATAGGGGGCGTTGCGGGGGATTCCCCCGCAGAAGGGGTAGCGAAAGACCGCAACGCGGGCTGTAGCGAGGGGAAGGCTTTCCCCCTCTGCTAATAAATTTTGCTTAATTGCAAATTATGCATTTTCCTTTGCAAACTTCTTCATAAAGTCTACAAGGGCTTTTACTCCGTCGAGGGTCATTGCGTTGTAGATGGAGGCGCGCATTCCGCCAACCAAGCGGTGACCCTTAAGGTTTACAAGTCCTGCAGCGGCGGCTTCTTTTACGAACTTGTCGTTGATTTCCTTTTCCTTGGCCTTAGAAGCTTCGTCTTCTGCACCAGTTGAATACTTTGTAAGGAAAGGAACGTTCATCAATGAGCGGCTTCCAACCTCTGTAGTTGCGTGATAGAAGTTGTCCTCGTTGCCGTCCAGGTAATTGTAAAGGTATTCAGCCTTTTCCTTGTTGCGCTTGAGCATCCCCTCTGCACCACCGTTCTTTTCTATCCAGTGGAGCACCTTGTCCAAGACGTAGATTGTGTAGCATGGCGGTGTGTTGTACATGCTGCCGTTGTCTGCGTGTGTCTTGTATGCAAGCATTGTTGGAGTGCCAGCGCGGCAGTTTTCCACTTCCGGGATAAGGTCTTCGCGGATGATTACGAGTGTAACACCTGCTGGAGCAAGGTTCTTCTGTGCACCGGCAAAGAGAAGGCCAAACTTGCTAACATCAAGGGGTTCGCTGAGTACGCAGGAAGAAATGTCTGCTACGAGAGGAATCTTTCCTGTGTCCGGGATGTACTCGTAGTGGGTTCCCATGATTGTGTTGTTAAAGCAGATGTATGCATAGTCGTAGTCGCCGGAAATCTTTTCTACTTTGGGGATGTAAGAGTAGTTCTTGTCCTTGGAGGAAGCGATAACGTCAACTTCAACGCCGAGTTTTTTTGCTTCTGCAGCGGCTTTCTTTGCCCAGACACCAGTTTCGATGTAAGCAGCCTTTCCAGTGTGAATGCCAAGGTTCTGTGCAACCATTGCAAACTGTGTTGAACCTCCGCCCTGTACAAAAAGAACCTTGTAGTTATCCGGCACCTTCATAAGCTTGCGGATCATGGCTTCTGCATCCTGAATGATTGGCTCATAAGCCTTTGAGCGGTGGCTCATCTCCATAACGGACTGTCCTGTTCCGTTATAGTCCAACATCTCGGCGGCACATTCCTTCAACACTTCTTCCGGCAGGCAGCTTGGTCCTGCGCTAAAATTGTACACTCTGCTCATCGCTTTACTCCATTGCATATAGATTTGTCTTTACCGGGCTTCCCCAGTAACCTTAATTGTTTACACCAAAAACACAAACTTGCACTAACCGTTTTGCCAGGCGCTCAGGGTTTCCAGGGCGGTTAAAAGCGAAACATTCTCCACGTTTGTTGAACTTGGAACCGAAAGCACGCAGGGCGTGTAGTTTACGATTCCCTTTATTCCGCAAGCGGCAAGGCGGGCTGCCGTACTCTGCGCCTCCTCCGGGTTAACCGTAAGAATTGCAAATGCAATGCTCTCGCTTTTTATAACGCTCTCCAGCATCGTGGTAGGATGCAGGGGAAAAACCGAACGGAGCACTTCCGTCCTGTTAACGTTGCTGTCAAAACCGGCCACAATCTTAAAGGGCGAACCTTCAATCTCCATGTTGTCCAAAAGAACCTGCCCCATACGGCCAAGCCCCACAATGCAGCACTTTTGCAGCTCCTTGGAAATGTTAAAGGCACGGCACAAAGCTTCCTTTAGCTCTTCCGTCTTGTAACCGTTGCTGGCACCGCACTTCACTTCCAAAAGCGAAATGTCCCTGCGCACAACGGCAGCCGACCATCCGGTAAGCTCTTCTATCCTTTGAGAAGTAATTGTTTTTTCTTTTAGGCCCGCAAGAAGCCGCTCCAGTAAAACAAGCCTTCTCTTTGAAGGGCCGGGAATGGTTTTCATTACTTTAACACCCGCATCTGTGAATGTTTTCACAAAAAACTGTCTGCTTTTTTAGCAAGTTTTATGTATTCTACCGATTTGAAAAGTATTTATCCAGTAAAAATTTGCCAAAATTTGCTTTTCCGGGCAAAATTCAAGGGAATTTGGCAAAAACCAGGCCGAATTTGCAATTTATGTGAATTTTATCACAATAAAACCCAAAAGACCTACGCCGCCATGGAGCCCCTTTAGTACCGCGAAGCGGTATGAGCCGAACAGGCGAAGGGCGGTTCTCGCAACGAAGTTTCAAGCGACGGCGGTGGCGCAAAGGCATGAAGACTCGAATTAGCCAAAAAACAAACTAGTAGAGCAAACAAAAGCACCGTCTAGAAGACACCGGAAATCAGTTTTGGGCTTCACTACCAGGAAAATCTGTCTGAAAATCCATGCCATAGACCTACCGCAACCCAAAACAAAGGAAATTTTCCGCTCATTTCCCTTAATTTCCTTGTCATGGCAAAAAAACTGCATTATCATTTTCTGTATGATAGAAGAAGCGCCAAAATACGAAAACTTTCTAGACCAGGCTATCCCTATCCTGCTTAATCCCAAGTACCAGGATGCAATAAACAGGATAAACCAGGAATACCTCTATTGGGACAAGGTAAAGTACAGGACCCCCGAAGACCTGGATTCAAGGAATTTTTGGGCAGCAGTAAAATATTCCCGCCGCGGCGAACAGATTGCCTTTGCCCCCTACACTTTCCAGCTGGAGCAGACAAACTACATGCAGCAGTTGCTCCACGAATTTGACATGAACTTTGGCGGAACCCTCACCTCCTCCGCCGTAATCTCCGAAAAGAACCGCCAGTACTACCTGCTAAGCTCCATCATGGAAGAAGCCATTGCCTCAAGCCAAATGGAAGGCGCCAACACAACCCGCAAGGTTGCAAAGGAAATGCTGCGCAAACAGGCCAAACCCAAAGACAAAAGCCAGCAGATGATTGTAAACAACTACAACACAATCCGCTACCTTTCCGAGCACCAGAACGAAGACCTTTCCATAGAACTGCTATTGGACATCCACAAAAAAATAACAGAAAAAACGCTGGACAACCCCCAGGACGAAGGCCGCTTTAGAACAGAAGACAATATAATAGTAGCAAACGGAATCACAGGCGAAGTTGCCCACGAACCGCCGCCCTGCACCCTGCTCTACACAATCCTAAAACAAATCTGCGACTTTGCAAACCAAGACAAATTCTTTATACATCCCGTGCTAAAGGCAATAATCATCCACTTTATGATTTCCTTCCTGCACCCCTTCGTAGACGGAAACGGAAGAACCGCCCGCTCCCTCTTCTACTGGTACATGCTAAAAAAAGGCTACTGGATGACGGAATTCCTTTCCATATCAAGAATCATCTACAAGAAAAAATCCCAGTACGAAAAGGCCTTCCTCTACACCGAACACGACAACCTGGACCTGGGCTACTTTGTAACATTCAACCTTAGGGTGCTAAAGGAATCCTACGAAGAGCTAAAACTCTACCTTGAACGAAAGTCCAAAGAAGAAAACTCCCTGGTGGAACTAAAAATCCATGGCATAAACGAGCGACAGGCCCAAATCATCAAGCTCTGCATGCAAAAACCCTCATCGCTCTTCGTATGCAAGGAACTGGTTGTGCGCTTTAACGTAAACGTAAAAACCATCCGCTCAGACCTTACAGGCCTTGTGGAACTTGGACTTTTGCAGACCATTCCGGTAAACAAAAGGCTGGTCGGCTACACCCGCGCCCCGGACTTTGACGGCATACTTTCAGAACTTAGGGGAAATTAAGGGAAAATTTCTCATTTCTTTTTTTTTCTTTTTGGACGAGGCCTTTCTCAGCTCTACCACCTTGCTCTTTGGCTAATCCGACCGCCCATGCCTCTGCGTCACCCGCTTTCCAGGGCTACGCTACCGCTCCGGCCCGCCTTGCGGCGGTCTTGCCTTCGGCAACCCTTCCAATCGGGCGTAGGAGGCAATTTAAAATTCTCCAAGAGTTTTTTAAAAACCTCATAATTCTTCGAATTCCACTCATTGCAATAAACCGCAAATTCTATTGCCTTGAATGCATGCAGATAATCAGACAAGACATTCTTGTAAACTTCTGCAACTATTTCCGGCGGGTTAGAAAAAGCCCCACAGCCAAAAGCTCCAAGAATAAGAACATCCGCCTCATATTTACAGGCAACCCCAAGTATATGCCTTGCTCGTGAAGCATGAAGCTTTTTTAGTTCCTCGCATGTTATGCCCTGCATATCCGGCTCTAAACATGGCGCCGCACAAGTTATTACATCTGCATAAAACCATTCTGATTCCAGACGAAGTTTTGGCTCAGCTGTATCTGATTTAAAAACAAGAACCTTAGGTGTATAAATAATATCATCAGTCGCAAGATCATTTTCTGTTTTACAATGGGGCTTGTAAAATTTTTCCAGCATCTCTTTTGAAACCAGAGAATCATATAATGTGGAAACCCTGCAAAGACATTCTTCCTGTGCCCTAGCTCCGTGTACTACACCACCGCCCGGATTAAAACTATTTGCAAAGTTCAGAACGGCAACCTTATCACCCTTACGAGCATAATCTTCAGCAGCCTCAAACGACCTCTTTTTTGAAACCAAAATTTTGCAATCCGCATCAAACCGGTTTACTTCACAATCAATACTTTCATTTGCACCAACAAACATCTGATTGCTTCGAGAATATTCGCAAGCAGCAATCAACTTAGAATTCGTATTATATAATTCTTGAGTATCCAAAAAAATCTTTGCCAGATTCATTACCGTTCTCCCACACAAATAATCATACAGCATATTTCACATCTGTCCAAGATAAAAAATGAATAAAAGGTGCAGAATCAATTGCTTCCGTTACTTTTTATGCTATAATGCCGTTGGAGATTATTAGATGAAAAAACAAACTGCGGCAGGCCCTCTGCGCTTTAGATTTTTGCCCACACTCTTTGCAGTGGACGATGCAACTTACACCGGCATTTTTAAAGATGAGCCAATCAATGCCTTGTACAACCTTGGCTTTGACGTGCGCCCTGTGGCAAGCCTTGACGATACGGGACTTTTTCTCTGGCAAATTGCGGACTCATTTTTGACCGAGCTTTCAAGAACGGAAGGCCTTGAGCTTAGCAGGGAAAACACGGCGGTTTCGCTGACTAGCGATTTAACAGAAAACCTTCTTTCATCACTTCCCTTTGCTCCCGGCTCTGAAAACGTAAACGCAGAATGGATTCAAATTCTTTGGGCAAAACTGAACGGCTGCTTTTCCTACGAGATTAAAAATTATTCTGGTACTGTAGCCCTTTATCTTGCGGAAAAAGACGAACGGCTAAAAGTTGCGGAGAGGATTTTCTTTCATCTTGTGGAAAATAAAAACGACGATAAATATCCATTTTCATTTCTTGCAACCTATTCCACAAAAGACGAAAAGGGAAACATAAAACACGCGCCATTAAAATATGCCCTTACCGAATATAAAAATGACCGGGATAAAATTTTGGAGCTTCTTTCCTGCCTTAACCGGGCGGCTGAGGTTTCAAAACTAATCGGGGAATTTACTGCAAGCGGAGAAATGTTCCATCCCCTGCGGCTCACCACAAACGAGGCTTGGCAAATCTTGCGTGACATTCCAAAAATAGAAGAAAGCGGAATCGTCTGCCGCATTCCCGACTGGTGGAAAAAATCCCGGCAAAAGGCAAGAGTCTCAGTCTCGCTCACAAAGAAAAAATCACTTCTGGGGCTGGACTCAATCCTTGGAATGGAAGGCTACCTTGAAGTTGACGGCGAAAAACTCACCAAGACAGAAATCAAAAAGATGCTTGCCATGGACGAAGGACTTTCGCTCATAAAAGGCAAGTGGGTGGAAGTTGACCACGAGCGGCTGAACTTGCTTTTAAAAGAGATGGAAAAATACCACGGTGACATAAGCATGATGGAAGCCCTGCGCATGAGTTTTAATTCAGGCAACGCTGCTTCTGAATCAAAAGACAAAATCGACATAAACGCCATCTCCAACGCCACATGGATTTCCGAGCTTCTCCGTGACCTGCGTTCTGTTTCAAGCACAGGCAAAAAGGCCATGAAACTTCCTTCAAGCTTTAAGGCTACCTTGCGTCCCTACCAGTCAAAGGGCTACGAGTGGCTTTCCAAGATGACGGCCTGCAACTTCGGTGCCTGTCTTGCAGATGACATGGGTTTGGGAAAGACCGTTCAAGTCCTCGCATTTTTGGAAAGTCTAAGGCAGGGTGCTCCAAATTCAAAAATCCTGCTTGTAGTTCCCGCATCCCTTTTGGGCAACTGGCAGAATGAATGTAAAAAGTTCGCCCCTCTTTTGCCACTTACGATTTTACACCCATCAGCCTCTCGTAATGCAGAAAAGAAAAACTGCCAGCCCGAAAACACACCCCGTCATGCCGAAAACGCAGTCCGTCATGCCGAAAACACAACTCGTCATGCCGAAAATGCAACCCGTCATGCCGGCTTGAAAAATTGTCATGCTGAACTTGATTCAGCATCTCCGATTCCAAATCAGAATGACAGTGGCGCAATTCAAAATGGCAACTTTCCATTCCTTTCAATCACCACCTACAGCATGGTAAGCCGCATGGAAGATTTGCAGCAAACAGATTGGGACCTCGTGATTTTGGACGAAGCCCAGGCAATCAAAAATCCTTCATCAAAACAGACAAAAAGCATAAAGTCGCTCAAAGCCAAAAACCGCATCGCCCTCACCGGAACCCCGATAGAAAATGATTTGACAAACCTCTGGTCGCTCTACGATTTCTTGAACAAGGGACTTTTGGGAACGTCAACGGAATTCAAACGCTTCGCATCATCGCTAAAAGAAAATCCTTCCGGCTACTCAAAGCTCAAGGCAATGATTTCACCCTTCATGCTGCGCCGCCTAAAAACAGACAAGTCAATCATCTCTGACCTTCCGGAAAAAATGGAGATGACCGATTACGTAACTCTTTCCAAAAAGCAGCGTGTCCTTTACAAAAAATATGTGGACGACCTTGCAAAACTTTTGGAAAAAGCAAAAGATGATGATGACCCGATGAAACGTCGCGGACTTGTGCTTGCATCCCTCTTAAAGCTAAAGCAGATTTGCAATCACCCCGACCAGTTTAACGGAGCGGATGGATTTTCGGAAAAAGACAGCGGAAAGTTTGAGATGCTAAAAGACATCTGCCAGACGATTTACGAAAAGCGAGAGCGTGTGCTTGTCTTTACCCAGTTCAAGGAAATATGCACAGCCCTTGATGATTTCCTTTCCGGCGTATTCGGCATAAGGGGCTTTGTCCTTCACGGTGGAACTCCGATTGTCAAGCGCAACAAAATGGTGGAAGAATTCCAAAGCGACACTTATATTCCCTACATGGTCATTTCTGTAAAGGCAGGCGGCACGGGATTGAATCTTACAAATGCAAATCACGTAATTCACTTTGACCGCTGGTGGAATCCCGCAGTGGAAAATCAGGCCACCGACCGCGCGTTCAGAATCGGCCAGACAAAAAACGTCATGGTTCACAAATTTGTATCGCGTGGCACAATCGAAGAAAAAATCGACGAGCTTATAAAAAGCAAAATCGAGCTTGCGCAAAACGTCATCTCCGCAGACTCCAGTGAAAGTTGGATAACCGAGATGAGCGACAGCGACCTTATGAATATGTTCCGCTTGGACGGGGAGGAATAAACGATGGGATATTACGATTACTACAGCGGATTTGCCCCTTACGTTTCAGTTGAGGAACACAAGGCAAAGGCAAAAAAATATATCGAAGAGCAGCGCAAAAAAGGCGTGGTGCTGAACCCAGTTGAACTAGAAGGAAGGACAATCGCAAAAAGCTGGTGGGGAAACGCCTGGTGCCAAAATCTTGAACTCTATGCCGACTACGCAAGCCGCCTAGAGCGTGGCAGAAAATACGTCCGCGCAAACTGTGTCCTTGATTTGCAAATTGACGTGGGAGAAGTTACGGCCCTTGTTCAGGGAAGCAGAAAAAAGCCCTACAATGTCCGCATAAGAATCGACGAGCTTACGGAAGAACAGTACGAGAGCATTGTAGAAAAATGCGCCTCAAAAATCCAGAACATAGATGACCTTGTTAAAGGCAACTTCCCCGACGACCTGAAAGCCCTCTTCACTCAAAAAGGTTCCGGCCTCTTCCCGTCAATGGCAAAGATTCATTTTGACTGCTCCTGCCCCGACTATGCCGACATGTGCAAGCATGTAGCTGCAGTCCTTTACGGAATCGGTTCCCGCTTTGACAAAGACCCGCTATTGTTTTTCAAGCTGCGTGGAGTAGACACCGACCGCCTGATTGGAAACGCAATCAAGGACAGAATCCAAAGCATGATAGAAAACGCCTCCAAGCCCAGCGACCGCATCATGGATGACGGGGATGTGACGGCGGTGTTTGGGATGGAGATTTAGAGGGGGAAATAAAACACCCCGCCCAAGATTCCTCTCAGGAGGGGCAAGGTCTTATTTTATCTTGTCTTTTAGCAGGTTCCACTCCATCTTTGAAAAGAAATTAATTATCCTGTATATACCTGTACATTCCATCCGTGTCGCCGGAAAGTTCTAAATCGCAAGCCTTGAACAGAAAAAAATCTGGTTCAAGATATAATCTGGATTCTGATTTTGAGAATACTTTGTAAAACTCAGTTGCTGAAAGTTTTGCAAAAGCTTCATCCTGTGGTATTTTATATTGATGCATGATGTGTTTTGTCATGGCAATGACGCACATTCCTTTTGTTGTTTCTATCTTTTTATCACTCATATTCTTCTCCAGTCAATTTCGTGGAAGTTTTTAATGAGTTTATCTGCAATATGCTGTTTTCCTATAAAATATTGAATTCCAAGATTTTCTGGTTCCAAATTTTTTAGCAGGATTTCTTTAGACTCTTCTGTTCCAACTTTTCCGTAGAATTCCTGCCAGTATGCTCGCAAACAAATCAATGTATTGTCATCAGCTGTTGGGCCAATTACAAGGTCATAATTGTGCGGTGTACCGCCTTGTTCTCGACATGTTAGGACGAAATTCAGCCATTCCATGTCTGCTTGTTCAAAGTGCTTAATATTTAGCTTTTCTGCGTAATCAAAATCTATCTGAATCTCGTATAATCTTTCTGTAAAAATCCGCCCTTGATATTTATTCTTTATTCGATTCTGTATTTCAGTGTATTTTTTGTGCATCATTCCAATGGCTTGCTTTTTAGTTGTAGCCATATAGAATCCTTTTCCGAAATCTTTGTTATCACGGCCCTTTGTTACATCAATTGTTTGTATTTGGGAAATTGTTCCGTGATATAAGGTTTCAATAATTTGGAGAGACATAATAATCAATTTCCTTTGCCATTTCTTTTTCCGTCATAGAATCAAAAATATCCGGGCAATCTGCAATGTATTTTAATATCTTGTATTTTTTGTCCAATTCCAGGAATTCTTCGTTAGAAAGATCATGCTCTCTCTTGTATTCCTCTGTTGCGAGATACATGAGAAATATTGAGTTATCCAAACGGATATTTGTCATTGTTCATGCCCTCCTTTTCTAAATATCGAGTTAATTATACCATGCTTATAGAAAAAAATCTATGAAAATGCTTCTGCCATAAGTTTCTGGGCGTGCCCCTACGCACTTCGTGCTCCGGGTCGGGCTTTGCGTGGTTTCATTCCTACGCTTGCGCTTCGGAACGGCTACGCCGCCACTCCAATCCCTCACGCAAAAAAAATCCCCGCCCAAGATTCATCCCGGGCAGGGCAAGGTCCTACTCTATCTTAGCAAATCAGACTTTTGAAAATGATGCCTTTTCAATTTCGTTTTTTAGCTCGCTGCTAGGCGTAAAGAGGATGCGTTTACTCGTTATGCTTGAAGCATCCACGTTCTCAGGGCTTTCGTACCCCTTTGAAGAGAAGGAAAGTTTTACCCGGCCAAAGTTTCCCAGCTGGATTTTGAATCCGTTCTTAAGGTAGAGGGGAAGCTTCCTTACGAGGGAAGTTAGAACCGCCTCCACGTCAGTTACGTTTAATGTACATGCATCGGAAATGTCCTTTGCAAGATCCAGTACCGTCAGCTCCTCCATGTACTGGGGTGCCGCGTAGTATTTCTCTTCTGTTTTATTAAGGGGATTTATCCTCTTTACAATTCTGTATTTCATATAGTTTTTCCTTGTAGCTCTTCAAGGCGGCTACAGCCTGTTCAAGGTATCTCGCTTTCATAGGCGACTCCTTGCATAAATTAATTTGAGTTTTTCAGTCCTGCGAGTTTACCAACGGCAAACTCGGTAAGTTCGCATAGCGAACGACCAACGCCGGACTTTACGGTAACTTGAAAAAATTAGGAAAAACCATTACTATTTTGATAGTTATTCGGCAACGGTTTTTCCGTAGCTGTTTAGAGACTTTTTAACTGACTGCAATCAGTTAAAAGGTCTTTTTTTTGCTCGCAATCTGTTTGCCTCCTTGCAGGTTTGCCTGCACTCATTCCCTGTTCAGGATGTTTTCAATCTGCTCCTTGTCGCTTTCGTTCAGCTTGCCCATAGCCTTTGCAAGGGCAACAAGTCCGATTACGGCGGTTGCGGTCAGGGCTGTTCCGGCAAGAATCGCTCCCCAGTTTACGCCGTCGCCGGACGTGTTCTGTGTTGGCTGCAATTCCTTTCCGTCTTTACCCAAAAGATAATCCGGCGTAGTCCCAAGAATGTCCGCTATCTTCTGCAGGGTCGGAATGCTGGGGTTCCGTCCGTTTGCACCGTCAGTCATCCAGCGGCTAACCGTAACCTCGCTCACGCCAAGCCTTGCGGCCAGTTCCCGCTGCGTCATCCCCTTTGCCTTTAAGAGGGCCTCAACCCTGCTCTTGAAGTTTGCGTCCATCTCGCTTACCTCCGTCTTATCCTTTTTATCCTGTATCTGGTTATAAATTACAATAACTTAACCATAATGTCAAGTACAATGATAAGAAAAGGCAAAAAAATCGGATGAATTCAGAAAAAAAGCAGGAAATTAGCATTTTAGGTATATTCAACGGTCAGTTCCAAAAAACATACGGAGAATCCCGGAAAAACGTACGGAGAATTTTTTAAAACACGGCGAGTTTTAAAAAATTCTCGGCGTGTTTTCGGGTAAAACTCGGCGTGAATTTTCTTGGGGTAAAGCCCCCCTAGGCATGGAGACTTTTGCGAAATGGCGGTATTTCCGCAACAAAAGAGGGAATTTGTGGTATAATCTTCTATTATTATGGATGGAGAAGATGGCAAAAAAAAGGTCAAAAGAAGTTTCAATTAGAAGTTCAGCCGCAGAATATTTGACTTTTGTTGCGGCGACTGGTGGCAGTAACGAAAGCGTGGAAGTCCGCTACGAAGATGAGGGGGAGTTTGTAAATGTTAGGAAAT
>DFJV01000045.1:28155-43125 GCA_002373205.1 Treponema sp. UBA3662 | reverse complement strand
TTTTCCCCCTCCAAACCTCCCCCTTTCCCTGGGCACGGCTTAGGGCTTCGCCCTAAGAACCCAGATTTTTTGGTCTACACTTGTTTTTTGGGGAGAATATTTTTTGTGCATTTTCAATCAATGAAGAGATTTTTTCCAGGCAGTCAGCTTAGCTGAATGCAGAAGTGCAACGTGCAAAATGCCTTAGCCGAGCTTGGAGGCTTCTGCTTCCCACTGCTCGTTTAGAGTGGCAAGCTCTTCTTCCAGAGTCTGGATTTCCTGCTGGACAGCCTTGGCCTTTTCTCCGTTGGAATAGACTTCGGGGTTTGCAAGCTGATTTTCCAGGGCAGACTTCTTTTCTTCCACATCTGCAATCTGGGCCTCTAGCTTTTCAACAGCCTTTTCTATCTTGCGCCTTTCTGCAGATGCCTTTTTCTGTTCCTCCCAAGAAAGCTTTGTCGCGCTCTTTTCTACAAGAGGCTCATCTTTTCCGGCCTTTTGCGCATTCTGTGCCTTTTGTGCAGAAAAATCCTTGGGTGCTTCAACAATGCCGTTCTCCTCGTCTTCAAGGCGCTGCATGTAGTACTTGTAGTCCCCGGGAAAAATGCGCCACTTGCCGGGATGAAGCTCCAGTACTCGGGTTGCAAGGTCTTCTATAAAACCGCGGTCGTGGCTTACAAAGACGCAGGTTCCGCCAAAATCCCGGATTGCCTGCAAAAGCACGTCCTTTGAATGCATGTCCAAATGGTTGGTGGGTTCATCAAGAACCAGAAGGTTTACTGGACGCAGCAAAAGTTCAAGAAGGGCTATACGGCTCTTTTCACCGCCGCTCAAAACGTCTATGCTCTTAAAAACATCGTCCCCTCGGAACAAAAATGCCCCCAGCATGTCGCGAGCCTTGGGAATAAGGTCCAGTGGGCAGACCCGCTCAAGCCGCTCAAGAATTGTCTCGCTACCGGTAATCTTTTCCGCAGAATCCTGGCTAAAGTAGCCAACAGAGACACCGCTTCCAAATTTTATGCTGCCGGAAGATTCCTTGTCCTGCCCCGCAATCATGCGCAAAAGGGTGGACTTACCAGCTCCGTTACGCCCCGCAACAACAAGTCTCTCGCCTTTTTCCACCACAATGTCAAGGTTGTGGATAACATCAGGCCCCCCGTAGTTCTTGCAAAGCCCCTGTACGGTAAGCACAAGCTGACCAGAATGGGGTGCCGGCGGAAACTTAAAGTGAATCTTCTTTAGGCTTTCTGGAATCTCTATCTTGTTGGCAAGAATCTTGTCCAGCATCTTCTGCCTTTCCTGTGCCTGTGCCGCCTTAGAAGCCTTGTAGCCAAAGCGGGTTATGAATTCGGTAAGGTGGGCAATCTCCTGCTGCTGCTGTTCGTATTCAGCCATAAGGGTTTCAAGCTCCCCTTCGCGCACCTTTTCGTAATGGGTATAGTTGCCCGGGTAGCGGCGGAGGCTTCCGTTAAAGAGTTCGTAGACTTCGTTTATGGTATGGTCAAGAAAGTAGCGGTCGTGGCTTACAAGCAAAAAACCGCCCTTAAAGTCCGCAAGGAATTTTTCAAGCCAGTTGCGTGCCTCTATGTCAAGGTAGTTGGTAGGTTCGTCAAGAAGAAGAATGTCCGGGTTTGCCATAAGAGCCTTTGCAAGGGCAATGCGCATCTGCCAACCGCCTGAAAATTCATCGGTCTGCTTATTAAAATCTTCCCTGGAAAAACCAAGACCCAAAAGCACCTGCTCGGCAAGGGTTTCCCTCCTGTACCAACCGGAATCCTCCAGCTTAGCAAGAAGCTCCGCCTGTTCTGTTGCAAGACGCTCGTGGTTGGAAGAAGAATCCTTCATCTGTTCGCCAAGCTCGTCTGCCTGCTTCTGAATCTCGTACCCCCACAAAAATGCCTTGTCCGACTCTTCCTTAAGGGAGCAGCCGTGGTGAACAAGACCGCTCTGTGGCAGGTATGCAATGCGGGCATCCTTCTGGGCAACACGCTCACCGCTGTCCGGCTTAACAAGCCCCGCCATTATCTTTATAAGGGTAGACTTTCCCGAACCGTTGGCACCCGTAAGAGCCGCTTTTGTATTGGCGGAAAGATTAACGCTCACATCCTTTAGAATATCCCTGTCGCCAAAAGCAAGCGAAACTTTTGTAAACTGTACGAATGCCATCAGTTACTCCAAAAAAATCTCATTAAGGGGAACCCTAAAACAGAAACTTTTAGAAGCTCCCTAAATCAAATTCAAATCTAAACAAAATACAAAAAAGCAAAACTACTTGTGGAAGAACATCTCCAAAGAGCCGCTTGATTTGGACACAGAAGACTCCTTAAAGCCGTTGGACGGATTTTCCACGGTAACAACCCTGGCCGGAGAAAGACGCAAGCCAGTTCCGTCCAGTTTGTAAAGCAAGTTAACCTCTGCACCCTTTGCAAAGGTAAGAGTAAGCACACCGCTCCACTCGCCCTTAAGGTTAGAAGGCAAGAAGTAGGGGAAAGAAACAGAACCGGAATTGCCGGCATCCTCAGGAATTACGGAAGGCACAAGAATTGAATAACCGCTCCAAGTAAACCTGTTGTCTGCGGAGAATGCAATCATGCCGTAGTTGGAACTTGAATAGTCAGGCCCCGATGAGCGCAGGGAAGAATAAGCACCAGCCCTTCTTGACTTTTCGCCAGCAATAAGGGAAGCGGGGTCAATCACCTGGGAAGAAAGCATATTCTGGCTCTTTGTAATACCAGAGTCGTCACTGTAGCGGACGTTTATGGTATTGGCATCCTTTATGGAAATATGGATGGGAGTGTCCTTAAAGTCGTAGATTCCGTTACCAGCACGCTTTACATCCGAATATTTATAGGAAACACTGGTATTAGGAAGGTCAAGGCGCACAGATTTGTTCTCCGTGTTAACCTCAAAACCGTAGCTCGGCTTTACGTAGTTAAGATCCACGCGGCCCTTCTTGTGCATGGACTCGTAATATTCAGGATACCACTTTTCCTCAAGAACTCCAGAAAGCAGGTCGTCCAGCTTGGAAACAGCAGCAGCCTCGTTGCCAGCGTTAAAGGAACCGTCGTCCTTCATGGCAAAAAGCTCCAGGTTAAGGCTAAAGCACCAGCCCCAGACACCGTTGGAAGTAAGAACGTGCAGCCAGTCACCCTCAAGCTTTGTAGCACCGTTTGTAGGCGCACTACCCTCACCCTTTTCCAGAGCGCGGATAACTTCACCCTTGCGCAGACGGTAAATCTGTCGGGCAACATTGTTGGGTTCAGCACGGATGGGAAGACCGTCAAGCTTGCAGCGGGCATACTGATTCTCGTAGTCGCGGTACTGCTTGGCAAGCTTCTTTGCCTTACCCTTAGACTTGGGCTCGGAAAGCTTCCACAGCGGAACTTCTATCTTTTCCTCTGAATCAGGGGCAGAAATTACGTAAACATGAGAAATGTTAGACTTTAAATACACGGGAACAACTGTACCGTCGGTAATCTTCTGATCACCAATGTTCCAAAGGACTACGCTGTAGCCAATAATTCCCGAACATGAAGTCAATACAAAAATAAACAAAGCCGCAAAAACTGCTGCAACTTTTAGGATAATGTTTTTCATGGCATTATATTAGCAAATTTGCAACGTAAATTCAACTTTTAATTTTTCTTCAGGACTAAGACTTAACCCTTCTACCATTTTATTCCCTGGCTAATTCGACAGGACATGCCCTTGCGCCACCGCCGTTCCGCACTTCGGTAACCCTCATCCCGCTCGCGCGGGACTAAAGGTGCTCCATGGCGGAGTATGTTGGTTGGGGGAAACTTCAACTTTAGTATATAATCGTTATGCAAAAGCATCCTGCATCATTTTTCCCTTCTTCCAGAACTTGCAAAGGTAAGTGCGATGAACAGGGGATGCAATGCAGCAAAAAAATGTGCGGAAGCACTGGAATGGAGGCTGAAAACGTGGCAAAAAAGCATTTGCGCGGTGCGAACCCGGCAGCGTAGCTTCAAGCCCCGAAGGGAGTCAGATACCTTGTATCTGCGCTTGGGGTTGTAAACAACCCTTGCTTTTTTGACGCGTTTTCAGCCGGGAATGGAAGTGCTTGCGCATTTAAATTAATACCTGCTAAGCTTCATTTAGATTTGCACTTACCTTCTACACTACAGCAGGTCAATCTTTACAAATACAGAGCCCATCTGCTCAAACTGGTCCATGTCGTAATCATCGTAGAACCAGGCCCACTTCTTGTACCAGAGGTAGTTGCAGCCAAGCGAAAACATTCCGGCAATCTTGTGGCTGTACTCTGCCTTTCCGTAAAGCATGAGCGCATAACCGCTGGATGCCTCAGGAATAACTGCCGGCGGAAGTGTGTGTTCTGCGGTAAGCCCTGCATAAAAACTAAGGTCTCCAAAAACAGGCTGCTCCAGGCGGAACTTAAGGTCTGCATTTGCCCCCATGCCGTAGTCAAAAACCCTTCTGTCTTCACCGTCGGAAGTCGTATAGCTGCCTGTGGAATCAAGGGCGTAGTAGTCCACGCCAACCAAAAATGCCCAGTTAAGGTTTGCCTCCCAGCTAAATTTCCAGCTCCCAGCAGGAATTGACTGTGCAAGGCTAAGTCCAAGGGCGTTGTTGTTAAAGTTAAAGCAAGGAGCCTGTGCGTAATGGTAGTGCAGCTTAACCGCAAGAGTAGTTCCATAGTCTTCCAAGGGCACGATTCCCCATGACCAGACAGGCGCATTGCCAAAAAGAACTGCATAATAGTCCCTGTCACGCTCAAGAGCCGCAAATCCGTAAAAGTCAAACTGGTCAAAAGGCTCTTTTGTAAAGTGGTAGTATGGAGAGCCGTAGACAAGGTTAAGACCAACAATAGCCTTGCCACTTACCCCGCTTGAATCAGTTCCAATAAGAGGGTCTTCCGTGTGAACGGTATTTTCGCCAGTAGCCGCTCCTGCAAAAAAAGAAAGCTCTGTCAAATCCCCGTCAGGCCTCTTTAGTTTTTTACCCAACAAGAGCTGGTTTACCGCATCCGCAGGGCTTACAACCCAGGAAAGGAATGGCAGGTAATCGTTTGTTATAAAATACATGCGGTGAAGGGATTCCCCCAAAAAAGAAGCCGGTATGGTGGTCATTATCTCGTCGTGGACGGAAGGCGGGTCTGTTTCAAAGAGAAGTTCCCAAAGAGTGCTTCCGTAAACCGTAAAGGCAAGCGACTGCCAGTAGTTAAAGCCAGTGGATCTTGCCATGGAATAATAGATAGACCCCTGGTAGGGATGGCCAATCTGGTTGGTGGAAAAAGGATCGTAATCCCAGAACCATTTGGAAGTAAGGTTCTTCTTCATAGTGCTCCAGTTAACCTGGGCATATTCTTCCTTAAGCACACGGCGGTCCCACTGGTTAAGGCCTATGCTAAAGAGAGTAATCTCGGAAAAAGAAAGAAGTCCGGATGCAAGGCTTGGCTCTGCAAAAACAAGGTCATCCCCGGACTTTTTTTCCTTCTTCTGCTTAGTACCATCAGTGTTTGCAGCATCAGCATTAGCAGCACCAGTATTAGCAACATCCTGCTGAACAGCACCCTGCCCCACAGAACCGGCAGAGCCTGCAGAAGAAGCATTTTCCACAGCGCTTTGGGCAAAAGACAGAAAAGAGACAAAAGAAATCAATATAAAAACAAGGCCCAAGCGGCGCAAACAAAACTTTTTTTCCATAGTATGTATATTCCAAACAGATTAAATTTCGAATTTTATGCAGACCTGTCATTACTGTACTGCTACGCAACATTCACACGCGCTTGCTATGAATGTGGCTCCAGTAGTCTCTTAGAGCAGATTAGCAGGCAAAACCCGATAATTACATATTTCGTAAAACTCGAAACAGAACCAATTAGAACATAACTATAGAATTTTTGGCATGAAAATTCAATAGATAGTAAAATCTAAAGGAACAACAAGTTATTGGTATTTGCCAACAAAATAAAAGCCCATGGAGGGGCGTCTTAGCGCATGCAGAATTGCTTGCGATTCTGCAATCCCAGGAAAAAGACACGGATGGCTTTTTTCTGGGCAATAGGCAACAAATTACTGGTTCTTGCCAACAAAACAAAAGTCCCCGGAGGAGTTTTAGCAGAGCAAGCACGGCAGGAATCGGAGGGGCACTTGGTAAAAAATTGCATCCGTGCTATTTTTTACCATGAGTTTCCTAAGAAACCTCACCAGCTTTTTCCTAAACAAATGACGCACCCCGCTGGAAGCTTCGCTGCGTGAACCCTTGGCGCTGCTTGGTTTACATTTGCCCGGAAAGCCCCTAAAAAAATGGCAAGAGCATCTTTTAGGACGCAGGGCTACAGCAGGAAAAAGCGCCGCAAGAAAAAAGTAAAAAAATACTATTGACAGTAACAATTAAAAATGTTATTGTTACTACATAAAGTAACATAAAAAGGAGTCACCCATGGAACAGGGTACAAATAAAATAGACACTTCTTCGGACAAGGGATTCTTTGACCGCTTCGGTGGAAAATACGTTGCGGAAGTTCTGCGCCGCCCGCTAGACGAACTTGAGCAGGCCTTTAAGACCTACATGCAGGACAAATCATTCCTTGAAGAGCTTGAGGTAATCCGACGCGATTATATAGGAAGGGAAACGCCTCTTTACTTTGCCCCCACAGCCACAAAGCTTTTAGGTGGAGCGCAGATTTACATAAAGATGGAAGGCCTTGCAAACACAGGTGCGCATAAAATCAACAACGCAATAGGCCAGTGCCTGCTTGCAAAGCGCATGGGCAAGAAAAGAATCATTGCGGAAACAGGAGCAGGCCAGCACGGACTTGCAACCGCCGCCGCCTGTGCAAAGTTGGGACTTGAATGCACAGTCTACATGGGAGAAGTTGACGTACGCCGCCAGCAGCCAAACGTTGCGGCAATGGAACTTTACGGGGCAAAGGTTCACGCGGTAACAAGCGGAAGCCGCACGCTAAAAGATGCAGTAAACGAAGCCATGCGTGACTGGGCAGCAAACCCGGATTCAACCCATTACGTCTTGGGGTCAGCATTGGGACCCGCCCCCTTCCCGGACATTGTACGCACCTTCCAAAGCGTTATTGGATGCGAGGTAAAAAAGCAGTGTGCAGAGCGCGGAATAAAAATAGGAGCAATGGTTGCATGCTGCGGTGGAGGAAGCAATTCAATCGGGTTCTTTGAGCCATTTATAAACACAAGCGTAAAAGACGGAGGCCCCCGCCTTATCGCAGTAGAAGCAGGTGGCATTGGCCCAGGCATTGGAGAAAACGCAAGCCGCATGACGGGCAACGCTTCCCGCGAAGGAATCATGCAAGGCTACAAAAGCCGTTTCCTTCTGGACGAAGACGGACAGTCCCTTCCTACAAGAAGCATTAGCGCAGGACTTGACTACTGCGGAATAGGACCACAGCTTGCAGCCCTGGGAGCTTCCGGCCGTGTGGAATTTACAAGCGCACTGGACAAGGAAGCTCTTGATGCCGTTAGCTTCTTTGCAAAAAACGAGGGTGTTCTCTTTGCACTGGAAAGTTCCCACGCAGGAGCCGCGGCCATAAAGCTTGCAAAAGAAATTCCAAGTGACCAGGCAATCGTAATCAACATGAGCGGACGCGGGGACAAAGATGTGTTCATCACAAGCCCGGTCTTCCGCCCAAAAGAATGGATCAACTTCCTTCACGCAGAAATTGAACGCCTTGAAAATGCAAAGGACATTCACGAGGCAAAATCAATGGCAGCAAATTAAGCTGACGTTGCAATTTGAACCGGCGTTGGCAATTTGAACTGACGGTGCATATTGAACCGCCAGGCGGCAAATTGAACCGGCAGGCAGCGAATTAAACAGACGGTGGCAAATTAAACTGAATGCAGCAAATAAAACCGAACGCAAGAAAAGATGCTGCAAAACAAACAGGAAATTACTGGAGATTATTATGGAAAAGATAAAACTTATGGCACATCTTGTTGCTGGCTACCCCACAGACGAAATTTCTTTGGAAGCGGCAAAAGCCCTTGTGGAAGGCGGAGCGGAAATCCTAGAGATACAGCTGCCCTTCTCCGACCCAAGCGCAGACGGACCTGCAATCCAGACGGCTTGCACGGAAGTTCTTTCCCGCAAGTACAAAACAAAAGACGGACTTGCCTTTATTGCAAAAATCCACCAACTATTCCCAACGGTTACAATCTACCTTATGAGCTACGGCTCCCTAGTCTACACACCCGGAGTGGAAAACTTCTGCAAACAGGCAGCAGCATCTGGTGTTAAGGGCATGATAATCCCCGACCTTCCCTTTGACAGCGACGAAGGCCTTACAAAAGCATGCAGGGAAAACGGCATGGAAAACATTCCTGTTGCAGCACCCAGCATGAGCGCTGACCGGCTAAAGAAAATGGCACTCGCAGGATTCCCCTACATCTATGCGGCACTGCGCACGGGCATAACAGGAAGCGACACAAAAATCGATGACGGCACAATAAACTTCATAAAGCAAGTTGCACAGGGCGGCTCAAAAGTCTACGGCGGATTCGGAATCTCAAGCGGTGCACAGTCAAAGCTACTTGCCCCCTACGTGGAAGCAGTGGTCGCAGGAAGCGTCTTTGTCCGCACGATTAGCGCAAACGCAGGCGACAAAAAAGCAGTCTTTGCAAAAGTAAAAGAAAAGGCACTCGAACTAACAGGCCAAGCATAATTCTTCTACAAGAGAGGAAGTCCGCTAAAATCTACACTGCAAGTTCCCCCTGCATCTGTTACGCAAGGAGGGGTAAGTCTCCCCCTCGCTCCAAAGGCAAGTCGCTCCACAAATGCCAAAAGCGGCAAGCTCTAAAAGCAAACAACCGTCACCCTGAGCTGCTACGCCACATTCGCACGCACTTGCTACGAATGTGGACTCAGGGTCTGTACCGCAACAGCATACCTGTTTTCAAAACAAGCCGCTTCTGTCATTTGCTCCGCTTTGTTGCCTTTTCCGCTACCCCCTCTGCGGGCTCAAACGCCGCCCGCAACGCCTGCTAAAAACGATTGCAAGTTCGCAAAAAAATCCCGCGAGTTTCGCAGAAACTCGAAGAGCAAGCGAAGCTTGCGACCAACGCCCCAAGGCTAATTGGTGTTAGTAAATAAATCCGCGAGTTACGAAGTAACTCGGTAGCTCGCGCAGCGAGCGAACAACGCCTGCTAAAATCGATTGCAAGTTCGCAAAAAAATCCCGCGAGTTTCGCAGAAACTCGAAGAGCAAGCGAAGCTTGCGACCAACGCCCCAAGGCTGATTGGTGTTAGCAAAAAAAAGACAGTATCCACGGACGCTGTTCCGCAGCAAAGCTTCGAGCGGCCTGTCGAAGCACCTATATCACATTGTACACACCGGCCCCTTCGACTTCGCTCAGAGAGCGGCCGTACCCCCGAGCTGCTACGCCACATTTGCACGCACTTGCCACGAATGTGGACTCAGGGTCTAGTCCGGAATGACAGCCATCAAAAAAATCAATTGCAAAAAGCCCCCCCAACCGCTATAATGGCAGCAAAACACAATTGGAGAAAACAATGCTGGAAGTAAAAAATATAGAAGTATTCGGCCTTAACCGCGCACTCAACGCAATAAACAATTCATTCAACGTGGGGCAAATAGACACCCGCGAAGAGGTAACGGAAAAAAGGGAAAAAGTTGCCCTCGCTCTTGGAAAGAACATGGAAGCCCACCAGAGCCACGACGCCTTCCTAAAAGGAATCCTTGTAACATTCGACATGAAGCACCACGGAGTTGTAATGCCGGAATTCCAGCGCTACCACTTTGCAGACATTGTGATGAGCCAGTCAACCGTGCACTCCCTGGAAAAATTCATCTCTGGCGACCTTGACCCCTACACAAAATACGTAACCCAGCAGAGCAAGGACCAGGTAAAAAAACTCTACGAAGAATGGATTGCAAGCGGCAAAAGCTACGAAAGCTACATGACCCTCCGCCACAACCTTCCCCAGGGCTTTGAAATGTGGGCAACCGTAACCACAAACTACCTGCAGCTAAAAACAATCTGCATCCAGCGCAAAGCCCACCGCAACCGCGAAGACTGGAACAACTTCATAAGCGCCTGCTATTCAATGCCACGCTTTAGGGAACTAACAGGCCTTTCCGGCAAAGAATGGGACATAGTAAGTTAGCAGAACAGGAACAAGTTTATTTCAATGCATGAACCATTTGATTTTATATTAGTTTTTTTTGCTTGCTTGGAAGTATTCTTTGTATATAAAGACGCTTCCCGCTTAAGCAACTTTAAAAAGCAGCAGCCGTCAAAAAAAGAAACCCTAAGGTATTTGGGATTCGGACTTTTGCGCGTAACAGTTTTTTTGCTTGCAGTAGCCCTAGCATCTCTCGTGCTTAGCCTTATCCCCTATTTTTATTATTGGGTTGGAAGAAACAAAGAGCTTATAGAAGCTATAAGACCTGAATTAAATTCTGACAGTCCACTCTTCATATTTGCAGCGTCCATTTTCTTATTTCTTTTTCCGCTATCAGTCATTCTTGCAGCAATCCTTGTAATCAAAAAAATAAGAATCGCCCTTTCCATCGTCTTTCCCATGATTGCAATTTTCGGAGCATCTTTTTTGCTAATGATTACCTTTGCTTTTAATGATTTTAAATATTACAAGAACCCCTTGGCAGACACAAAAGTTTCCGAAAGCTTCAAACCCTTAAACCTGCCACTCCTAAAAGAAGGAATGACAAAAGAAGAAGTCCTTAACCTTCTGGGAGAACCCCTACGTATTTCTGAAGACGGAAAGAGCTTTTACTATGCAGACGAAGACGGCTACGGCGAATACTGGTATTTATTGCTGGCTGTTGAATTTAAAGACAACACACTTTCGCACATAGAGAAAGAATGGGGATACGATGACTAAAATCCAATGATAAATATCTTTGACTGCAAGGGGCTTTCCGCACTTCGCCGTCTTGCGCGGCTCATCCCGGCTTCCGTCCGGGACTAAAGGGGCTCAAATCCCTGCCGCGCCTGGAACTGCAAAAACAATTACCCAAACTGCTAACATTCAGATTTACGTTAACCCCATCAAAATTGCCAATACATAGTCTACTTGTGCCCAAGGTACAAAGGCAGCCTTTTCTAAAAGCCCACTTTATCCAGCAAAAAATCAAACAGGTTCAAAATAAGAATACCGTTCTCATCTCGGTATGTTGGCTGCATTCCGCCTGTAATCACAACTTTTTGAAAACTGTCTTTTATGTGCATCAAAGAACGCAGCTCCTGATCTCTTTTTTCATCGGAATCAAGTGCAAATGCAGACTGCACATAAACTCTATCGTATCCTTTGTTGCAGACAAAATCCACTTCCAGATTCTTGCGCTCGCTTTTGCCCTCTGCATTTTTTGTATTAAGAGTTACCTGCCCCACGTCAACAGAATATCCGCGAATCCGAAGTTCGTTGTAAATCAGATTTTCCATAAGATGGGTTTGTTCTGTCTGTCTGAAATCCAGCCGTGCATTCCTTAATCCAAGGTCAGAAAAATAATATTTTGCAGGAGTATCAATGTATCGCCTGCCTTTGATGTCATAGCGCACGGATTTTTCTATCAAAAAAGCGTCCTGCATATAGTCAAGATAGGCTTTTATGGTATCCTGCGTTATACGGCTTTTTTTGATGGATTTAAAAGTATCTGAAAGTTTTCTGGGGTTTGTAAGACAGCCGATTGATGAAGAAAGAACATTTATCAGCTCTTCAAGGTCATCATCTTTTTGGATTGCATACCTGTCTTTTATATCCACAATGTAGGTACTCAAAAAAAGCGACTTTAAATATTTCTTCTTTAGGCTTTCATCACTTTCTAATGCAACTTTTGGAAGTGCACCATAAGTCATATATTCAAGAAGAACATCATCTTTTTGTTTGTTCTGATTTATTGAATAAAATTCCTTAAAAGATAATGGCTGAATATGAATTTCATAACCGCGACCCCTGAATTCTGTGATTACGTCTTTTGAAAGAAATTTTGCATTGCTGCCTGTCACATAGACATCGACATTCTTAATGTTCAAATAGCTGTTCAAAACATCTTCAAAATCACTAACCGTCTGAACTTCGTCCAAAAGCACATAGTACATTTTTTCATCGCCGATGCGGGTGTCAATATAGGCCAAAAGTTCATCTGGATTTCGCAAGTTTTTGTTTCGCCTGTCTTCCAAATTTATTTGAATGATATGTTTGTTATCAATTCCCTCTTGTTTTAGAAAATCTACAAAAAGATTGAACAAAAGAAAGGATTTTCCACACCTTCTAAGTCCTGTAATCACTTTTATCATACCGTTATGGCGGGCAGCAACAAGTTTATTCAAATATAAATCACGATTTATGGTAATCATAATTGATATTATTGCAGATATACGCAAAAATATCAATTAAAAGAACAGATATCAGTCGATATTTTTGCGTATTTACACAATTTTCACTTAATAAGCCAAAAAATACGGCTATCAGTAAAAAAAAGCACACTTTGGTTGAACTGCTAACCATCAAGAAAATCTACACTGCCAGCTCACAAAACAGCCACAATGTATTTTTTTCCGGCGGAAGTTTGGGAGAGGATCTTGCGTAATCCCTTAAGAACCATTATAGCAAGGATCGTACTTTTTAAAAAGGCTATGGATTTTAATTGGACAGGGGGGAGATGAGATATAGATGTTATTGAATCGCGTTAGGGATTGGAGGGGCGGCGTAGCCGTTCGCGGCTTGTCCGCGAATGGAGCGATAGCGGAACCCCGGAAAGCCCGACCTGCCGTATGGCAGGGAACGCCCAAAGAAAGATTTACTGCCCTTTTGCAATGTCGCAGATGATTTTTACGCACTGGTCAATGCCAAGGGAAGATGAATCCAGGCAGAGGTCGTAGTAGCGGCTGTCTCCAAACTCGGTGTTGGTGTAGTAGGAGCAGTACTTGCGACGCCTCTTGTCTACGGTGCGGATGTTTGCAATTATCTGCTGCTCGGTCTTGTCCGGCATTTTTTCCTGCTTTAGGCGCATTGCCCTCCAGTAAAGGTCTGCGTGGATAAAGACGTGCAGGGAATCGTCGTATTCGGAGAGGATGCTGTTTGCGTTGCGGCCAACGATTACGCATTTTCCGTGCTCGCCAATCTTCCGGATAACGTCCCTCTGGGCGGTAAAGAGCCTTTCGTTAAGCGGGGCATTGTACATGTCAAAGAGGCTCTGGGTAAAGCCAAAGTTCATGGGCACAACCTCGTCCATGTTGAGCACTTCGTCCATGCCAACATTCGCTTTCTTTGCCGCTTGAATAATCAGCTCCTTGTCAAAATATTCAAAGCCCAATTTTTCTGCAACACGGATTCCTATTTCTCCACCGCCGGCACCAAATTCGCGGCTTATCGTTATCAATTTTTTCATACGGCCACCTCAAAAAATTTGTTCACAAAACCTTGTTCAAAAAACTGATTGTGCGCTCCTGCTTGGGGTTCTTTAAAACCTCGTCAGGGGTGCCCTGCTCTATAATGTAACCGCCGTCCATAAAGACAACCCTGTCTGCAACCTCACGGGCAAATCCAATTTCGTGGGTTACTACAACCATGGTCATTCCGCCTTTTGCAAGTTCCTTCATTACAGAAAGAACTTCGCCTACCATCTCCGGGTCAAGGGCGCTGGTGGGTTCATCAAAAAGCATTATGGAAGGATTCATTGCAAGTGAACGTGCTATTGCAACACGCTGCTTCTGTCCGCCGGAAAGCTGCTGGGGGTAGCTCTGGGCCTTGGAGTCAAGCCCTACCCTCTTTAGCAAAGCCATGCCTGCTTCTTCTGCTTCTGCCTTGCTCATCTTTTTTAGCTCTACCGGGGCAAGCATTATGTTCTGCAAGACCGTCATGTTGGGAAAGAGGTTAAAGTGCTGGAATACCATGCCAATGTTTTCGCGCACTTTGTTTATGTTCACCTTTTTGGAATTGATGTCCGTGCCGTTAACAATTATTGTTCCTGATGTAGCAGCCTCCAGTTTGTTCAGGCAGCGGAGGAATGTGGACTTGCCGCTTCCGCTTGGGCCAATTACGACGATTACTTCGCCCTGGTGAATGTCTATGCTTATGTCCTTGAGAACCTCAAGCTTTTCAAAATTCTTTTTTAGATTCTCAACGTGAATCTTTACCTCTGAATTATTTGTCGCCAATCTTGATTCTCCTTTCCAGGACTTTTGCTGCCCGGCTCAAAGATACAATAACAATCATGTAAAGCAGGCCCACGATTGCCCAGGTTTCCAAACTGCGGAATGTGTTTCCAGCAATTGTTCGTCCTGTATTTGTAAGCTCAGGATACCCGATTACGGAAAGAATCGAAGTGTCCTTGAGGGTAATTATAAACTGATTTATTATGGAAGGAATCATCACTTTGAATGCCTGGGGAAGGATTACCCTTCTCATGCTTGTTCCATAAGAGAGGCCAAGAGACCTGGCCGCTTCCATCTGCCCCTTGTCTATACTTTCTATTCCCGCGCGGAAAATTTCTGCCATATAGGCTCCGCAGTTCATTGCAAGGGCTATGGTTCCAGCCTGGAGTGCGGGGAGGCGGAAGTTTGGTATTATCCTCTTCATTCCCTGGGGAACGCCAAAGTAAATAAAAAATGCCAGTACAATAAGAGGAACGCCTCGTATCGCGTCTACATAAATAGTGCCAACAGCGTTAAGGGCCTTGTTGCGGCTTACATTGCAGAGGGCAAAGATAAGGCCTATAATCATGGCAAAGACAAGTGCAAGCAGGGCAAGAAGCAGAGTGTTGGCCAGCGAGGATGCCAGCATTAAAAAATATGTTTTAAAAATAGAAATCATTGTCTGCAATACTCCGGTAAGAAAAAAGGCAGCCTTTGCTTCTAAAACAGAAATTGCCTTTTGTAAACAAGGCTGCCCAAATCCAAACAAAGCCGTATATCGAATAACAATTAACCGTCGGGGCTGTCCAATAAATTCGTTGCACAATGTCATTCCGAACTGCTACGCCACATTCGCACG
>DFJV01000045.1:0-28076 GCA_002373205.1 Treponema sp. UBA3662 | reverse complement strand
TTCGGAATCTCTACACTATATGCAACGTAGATGCTGAAATTGGTTGTAAGCAACCGCGTTCAGCATGACAATACTTTTCGGACACCCCCCTGTACCGCCATACAAGCGCTGGCTTTACAGATTCCCGGGTTCTTCGCAACGAAGTTTCCAGCTAGCCCAAGAATGACAGGACTGTTTTAACTCGAAATAGAAGCTTAAAAAAACTACTTCAGGTATTTGTCAAGAATCTTCTGGTAAGTTCCGTCTGCGCGGATGTTCTTAAGACCTGCGTTGAACATGTCCAAAAGTTCCTGATTCTTTTTGTCCATGATTGCAAAGCCGTAAGGAGCACCTTCGCTTTCCATTCCGGCCGGAATCTTAAGGCCAAGCTTTGCGTCCTTGATGTTTGCTGCCATAATAGGTGTGTCTTCTACGCAGGCATCAGAGTTTCCAAGGATTACGTCCTGGTACATTGTAGGGGAGTCTTCAAAAACAACAACATCGTAGCCGTACTTGCTCTTGAGCTTGTTTGCAAAGTCCATACCTGCTGTTCCATTCTTTACGGCAACCTTTTTTCCCTTAAGGTCGTCAAACTTGCTGATGGAAGAATTTGCCGCAACAACGAATGTCTGGGTTGCGTTATAGTAGCCGTCGCTAAAAATCCAGCCAGAGTCAATGCGCTCCTGCTTGATTGTGGCACCTGCAATAAGTGCGTCTGCCTGTCCAACCTGAACAGCTGCAACGCCACCGTCCCAGCCAAGGCTCTGCAAGTCGTAGCTAAAGCCCTGATCCTTTGCAACGGCTGCAAGAATGTCTACGTCAATTCCAACAAATTCGTTGTTCTCGTTAGTGTATTCAAAAGGACGGAATGCTGTGTCCGTAGCTACAATCCATGTTTTTCCAGAAGCAGATGCTCCGTCTCCGGCCTTCTTTTCTTTCTTGCTGCATGACGTAAGGGCAGTCAAAGCCGCCACAGCCATTAAAGAAAGTACAATCTTTTTCATATTAAAACTCCTTTGCTATAAAGCTCCTTGATTTTACAATTTTTATTAATGAATGGCAACAGATAAAGGGATGTGACTTTTTTCTTGCGGCAGTTTTTATTGCTAAGGGCTTTCCGGGGTTCCGCGGGCCCCTACCCGCTCCATTGCCGGGGTTCGGCCCTTCGACTACGCTCAGGGACCTCACCCACCGGCAACGGCTCCGCCGCCCCTCCAATCCCGGCCGTGCTTGGCTTTGCAAAAGACTTAGTTCATTTTGCTAAGTTCGGCATCTATTTCTTCCCTTGAATGCAAAAGACCCGTGTTTATTCCGGGACAAGTCTTGGCTTCTTCTTTCCAAGTGTCCTCGCTTTTTAGGACGCTTTTCCAGAAGGGGTATGTCCTGCACTGAAGTGGGCGTGCCTGGTATGCAGAGCATCCTCCCTTTTCCCAGAGGATGCAACTGTTGTTGCTTAGGTCGCGAAGGCTTAGGAAAGTTGAACCGTCATAATCTTCCACGCGGCGGCAGTAGACTTGCATAAACTGTTCTTCAGTAAGTTCTGACCATTCAACAAGACGGTCAAGGTCTTCTTTTGAAAGGCGCACAACTCCCGCAAAACCGCAGCAGCAGTAGGAGCATTGTTTGCAGCTAAATTTTAGGCCGTCTTTGTAAAAGGGTTCTTCCATCTGGGACAAATCCTAGTTGCCGTGGTGCTGGCACTTGGCTTCAAAGTTGCCCTTAAGCTGGCCCTTTGCAAAAAGAGCGGCCGCCTCGTCTGCAGAACCGGTAATTCCCGGAATCTCTTTTAGACCAGAAGCGGCAATGGCATCTATTGCACCCTGACCACGGTTACCCAGAATAAGTGTTTCCACTCCAAGGCTTTTGAGGTATGGGGGCAAGGCATGGTGTCCGTTTCCGCCGTTATCTATTACCTGGGAATTTAAAACCTGGCCATTCTCTATTTCGTAGAGCTTAAAATACTGAGTTTTACCAAAATGCTGGAAAACATTTCCGCTTTCTTTTTCGTAAGTAACTGCAATTTTCATGGCTACATATTAAAGTGTATGTGAAATTTATTCAAGGAAGTTTAGATTGAATCCTAAAAACAATGAGGGGAACTCCGTTGCAACCTACGCGGGGAACTTCGTTGTAATTTACGCGGGATTGGAGGGGCCGCCGCAGGCGGTTGCTGTTGGGTGAGACTGGGCTTTGCCCGGTCGAACCCCAGCAATGGAGGCGAAAGCCGGAACCCCGCAAAGCCCGTGGCGCAGAGGCATGTTGGCCGAGTTAGCAAGGAAACAGTTGGTAGAGCAGGAAAAAGTTCGTCCTAAAAAATCATAAAAATTTTTTGTCTGCCACTAGTTCGTAGCTTTGCCGTGTAAGATTGCACAAGCTTTCAAAATCCGTTGCGGCCGTCAGCAAGACTGTAATCCAGTGCTTTTTGTTCATGTGCCATGCCGGAAAGACGGATTTTTTGTTGACCAAGTCTTTTATTTTTTCCGGGTCGGCTTTTAAGTTTACAACCCAGACTTCTTCCTCTGCGGCAGAAGAAAGTGACAGCTGGCGGAATTTTATCTTCATTATTAAGGCAAACCATTTTCCGCCGGGGCAGCGGTAAACTGAATAGTCGGGGCTGTCTTGCCAGGGAAAGTCTGGCTCTGCATTGAATTTTTCCTTTAAAAATTCCAGGTACTTTTCTTTTGGCGATGAAGTTTTAAAGCAGCTATTACGGAATTCATTTACAAGTTCAAGAACCTGTTCACGGATTTTTGCAAGAAAGGCTCCGTTTGCGCGGGGCATGTCAAAGAGGGCATATTTTTCGTCTGTTTCAGAATCAAAAACTTCCGCCGTAAGACTTTCCAAAGATGAATTTATTTTTAGGAGTACATAAAAATCTTCGCAGGGTGGCATTAGGTTTTTCTTGCAGATGAATCCATCGCTTTGCTTTTTAAAACCAAATTTGGGGAAGGATTTTTCACATGCAAGTGCGGAAGAAAAAATATAGCTTAAGTCCATAAAATAAGTCCATAAAATAAGTCCATAAAAAATGATTGTTTACAAAAAAAGCTTGCCCAGAAATCAACTGCAATTTCAGGACAAGCTCTTTCTTGTTAAGCGGATTTTAGAAGGCCGCCAAAGTTTTTTCTATTCTTGCAATGGATTTTTCCACACCAAGAATCAGGATTGAACCCATGAGCGGTGGGCTTACGCGGCTACCTGTTACGGCCATGCGGATTGGCATCATAAAGTCGCCAAGCTTAATGCCAAGTTCCTCTGCACACTGTTTTGCAAGGGCTTCGCTTGCCTCGTGGTCAAGGGACGGAAGCTGCTTTACAAAATCCTTTGCCTTTTCAAGAACAGCCTTTGTCTTTTCCTCATCAAGCTTTTTGGGAATGATGTCTGTCTTTGGAGGAACTGCCGGTTCTGTAAAGAGGAAGTGAACCATTTCCGCAGCATCGGTAAGGAAGTGGAGTCTTTCCTTGATGAGCGGCATAAGCTTTAGAAGGGCTGCCTTTACGTCTGCACTGGACATGCCCATGCTCTTGTCTACGCAAACAGGTTCTCCGTCTTCTCCCAATGCAACGCCAGAATATTCAGGGCCTACCTTTGGCTTTGGCTGGGGATTGTCCGGGTTTATCTCAAGGGCTGCGTCTCCAGTTCCTGTAATGAAAGGAAGCGTCCACTTGTAGAGGTCTTCATCGGAAAGAAGGCGGATGTACTGGCCGTTGTACCATTCAAGCTTTTTGTAGTCAAAAACGGCAGGTGCCTTGTTCAAGTGTTCAAGCTTAAAGTTTTTGGCAAGTTCGTCCAGTGTGTACATGTCCCTGCCGTCTTCATAAGAGCAGCCCAAAAGTGCCACGTAGTTTACGATTGCCATTGGCAGGTAGCCGCGGGCACGGAATTCGTTAAGGGATGTAGAGCCGTGCCTTTTGCTAAGCTTTTTACCGTCGGAACCGTTTACCATAGGAAGGTGGCAGAATTCCGGGTGTTCCCAGCCGAATGAGCGGTACATCTGCACGTGAAGCGGAGTGGAAGGAATCCATTCCTGGGCACGCATTACGTGGCTTATGTGCATAAGGTGATCGTCCACAATGTTTGCCAAGTGGTAGGTTGGGAAGCCGTCGCTCTTTAAGAGGACTGGGTCCGGGGAAATGTCTTCGTTCTTCCATTCAATGTCGCCAAGCAAATGGTCGTGGAAAATGGTCTTTCCTTCCAGCGGAACCTTAAGGCGGATTACGTAGGGCTTTTTTGCGTCAAGGTTTGCCTTGATTTCTTCCGCGGTAAGGTGGCGGCAGTTGCGGTCGTATCCCGGTGGCAGCTTGTTTTCTGTCTGAATCTTTCTTATGCGCTCAAGACGCTCGCTGTCGCAGAAGCAGTAGTAGGCTTCTCCCTTTTCCACGAGTTCCTGTGCGTATTTTTTGTAAAGCTCAAAGCGTTCGCTCTGAACATAGGGGCCGTATTCCCCGCCCTTTTCTCCGCCCTCGTCCCAGTCAATGCCAAGCCATGCCATTGTGTCGTAAAGGTTCTGGACGTATTTTTCGTCATAGCGCGTGCGGTCTGTGTCTTCCAGGCGCAAAATGAACTTGCCGTTTTTGGAGCGGGCAAAAAGATAGTTGAACAGTGCGGTGCGTACTCCGCCGATATGCTGCATTCCCGTAGGAGACGGCGCGTAACGTACTCTGACTTCATCGGACATATAATTTACCTCTGACTTATTATAGTAGAAAAATTGCTTACTCCAACTATACCGATTTTGGCCCACTTGGGCAAGTAAGGAAAAAGCTATATGAATTTCCATTCAGCTTCAAAACCAAGAATTCTATCACACTGGACGTTTTTTATCATGTTAACTTGGGAAAGCCTTCGCTCGGTAAATTTCTGGTCGCAGGGAAGGACAAGCTTAGTCTCGCGGATTTCTTCCACGCATTTTTTTATCTCCGGGGTGAGTATGGCGCGGGCAGGAGCAAGGTAATCACTTCCAATTACAGGGCCATGCTTGGAAAGGTATTCTTCAAAATCAAGACCGCCCTCCCCAAAGTCAAAACCTTCTTCCGCAAAGGGAACAAAGGCCATGTTAAAATCGAAGCATGGATTAAGGACTGTCCGCTCAAAGGTGTCGTTATTCACCAAAAAGCCAAAGTTGCCGTAGTGCCGGTCACTATTAAGCGTTATGCAGTCTGCCACAACCATACGGCGAAAGGCATCTTCGCATCCAAATTCACGGTAAATCTCTAGCAGTTTTGGAAGCGTCAGTTTATTCCTATAGAAAAGTGCAATTGGCCTGTAGCCAAATTCCTGGGAAGTGAAAATCTTGCAGTCAGAAACTATTCTGCCGTCAAATTTTTGCAATGTATATTTTACAGAACTGCAAATCTTTTCAAAGACCTGACTTGCAAGAACCTCGCAGTAAGGCTCAAGCCCCGCATTGCGCGCACAGTCACTTCCTGCTTTTATAAGGGAATGCCGTCCGCTTTGTTAAGCCAGCACTTGTCGTAAGCCCCGTCGGTCGTAAGTTCTGGCGATGTGGTAGACATCTGAATTTCAAACAAACCGTTTCCGTGCGCCGCTTCGCGTCGCTTGCATGAGAGGAAATTATTTAATTCGCCGCATTCTGCGGCTTGCGCATCGAACGAAAGCTTGGACACAACCTCGTCAAAATTGTTTTCGTACAGGTTTACGTCTTTCCACGAGAGGTTTTCGCGCTCACTTTTTACCCAAAGGGTGTCCGTTAAAGAAAGACAGTGGGTCAATGCAATAAACCCACTCTTGGTCTTTCCGCCGCACATTTCAAGGATTTTTTCCACATGCTCCCTGTGTTTTGCCGCACTCCTGTTTGCTATCCAGGAATCAACGTCCTCGCACCAAAAAGGAAGCTGCTTGTATTCCCTAACGATTTTGCAAAGCTCAAGCTCGTCTTCGCCTTCAATCGTAAAGTCGCACAGAGGAGTTTCTTTGTTCAGCAATGTGTATGTCAAACCGGACATAATTTTATTCTAGCAGATTAAGCCTGCCCATTTTATTCATTCATTAGACAGCCAATTGATTTCTATCTTCTGTCCAATCTATCTTGGGCAATCTTGGACATATAATCGATAACTACAACACCTTGCCCTACAAAGCGATCTTCAAAATGAATATATCCAATATTCTTTCCCTTCTTAAACCCCCACCATTCATATTCTCTCTGCGGTATTTCAACTCTTTTATATCCTTGATGAACGAAACAGTCATCAGAGAGGCTCTGAATTAATTCATACAAGTTTGTAAAACCTTGTTGCTTCATAACATCAGGACTAATATCAATGAAAACCTCGAAACTTTGCAGTTCATCATCCTCATCAAAACTTAGAATAATGTTGTGCGCAATATGATTTTGAAACAAGCCTTCCTTAGGCGTAATGAATTCAATTGCTGAAGCCATATTATTCTTACTTGTATCTTTTTCCCCTATCAAAGTCCACCCTTTACTCTTAAAAAGTTTTATAACTTTTTCTTTGCTAGTTCCATATTTTAACTCAGAAACCATTAGCGGAGTAATAGTTTTTTCTACAGCAATCTCCTCGCTTTCGACCGCTTCATCTTCTTCGTCATCAGGCAGAATTCCGCCCAAAATACCCAGACCTAAAAAAACTGCCACAACAAAGAGCAGTATTTTTCCTACTTTCTTACCAACTGACGACTTCTGTTTTTTAGCTTCACCTTGAGATGTTTTGTTTACATCTTGAGAAATATCTTTTTCTGTAATAACCATAACAAACCTCCAATTTCAACTTAACGGCAAGCCGTCTTCATCAGTAAATTTATCAGTGAATATTAATGTAAACAAATCATATATTCCCCAAAATGCACCAAACATCCCGGCAGATATTATGCTCAACAATATAATAGCACCACCGGACTTTACTTTACCCACATAAAATCTATGCAAACCAAACATACCAAAACAAATTAAGCACAATAAAATAGCCACAGACTTTTTCTTTGGTGATTTTAAACTTTCGCTTCCTTCTGTAATTACCATATTCATTCTCCAATTTTTTATTTAGCAACTTCAACCTGCATTGCAAGCGGAATTACTTTTTTTAAGAAATCACACAACAGCCCTTTATAGCTCTTGTTTATACACGCAGCCATCGATGTATTTATTTTTACACCACTTACATTTATCAACAAAGTTTTCGGTATTTCAGAAACAACATCGACAGAAGCTAATTCTATTTCCTGCGGTTTTTCAAAACTATTGCAGACATACAATTTTTTATTTGAAAGCAAAAAGCCAACCTTTCCATTACAAAACGTAGAATCGTCATAAAGAGCAAGAATTTCCTCTCCTTTACAATTTTTTGCATAGGCATTTACAGCAGCAAGAACTTTTTTAGGATTTGTATCTGCCAAGAAAAATCTCTCGGATAATTCTGCGTCCGTGCCATGAACAGTAGATTTATAGCATTCCTCAACTTCGTCTTTTGGACTTTTAGAAACAGAGCGTTCAGGCAAAGCTGTTTTTTGCTCATCATGAACAAGAGTAGGATTTTCCGCTTCAATCTTCTTTATGGACTCTTCCGAAGTCAAATCCTCAAAAACGTCCGCAACATCGTCTATATCTTTGCCAAGTTTTTCACCAAGAGCTGTGTAACATTGAGAAAGTTCAGAACGGTTAATTGCAAAGAATTTTTTTATTAGCGAAAGATTGTATGCATGAACTGGAAGTGCTAATTTTTCATCACTTAACTGTATATAAAGAATCATTATTACGACATACATAAAGCAAGTTTGCTCTCTGTCCGTGTTTATTGCAGCAATCCCAGAGAAAAACTGCTTAAGATTTGCAGACTTTAATTCAGAATAGGCAGCGTCAATTTTATCTTCAATTGAGAAAAGAGAAATATTTTCGTCATAAACTGTTGAAAGAACAGAGGCAATCGATTTCTTTCCTGCTCTGTCCAAGGCTATGTTGTTTCCAACCATGAACACAAGAGTTTTTAGCATGTCATTTTTATCAGATTGTTCTTTTTCCTCTTGTGCCCTCGCAGCACTTTCTGCAGCATTTTTCTCAATAGCATTTGATACGGATCCCATCAAACTGTCCGCAAGACTCCAACCAACATTTGCTTTGAATACATCAAACCCAATACCCATCTTAAACTCCAATTTATTTGAATATTCGTTATTTATTTTACGACATATCCTATTAAAAGTCAACGAATATTTGAAGTATAAATAACGCATACTCGTAAGATAATTTTATGGACATACTGGAAAAAATTACAAAACTGCGGCTGGAAAAAGGTTGGACTGAATACGAACTTGCAGAAAGAGCGGAACTAACACAGTCCACAATTTCATCCTGGTACAGAAAAAAGTTAATCCCATCAATTCCGTCCTTAGAGCATATTTGTAATGCATACGGAATTACTTTGTCACAATTTTTTCTTGAGGATGATTGTTTTTCACATCAACTGACAAAAGAACAAGTCAACGTTCTTAACCGCTGGAACCGTCTTACAAAAGAGCAGCAGAAAAAACTTGCAGATTTTTTAGATTCTATTTTGTAGGCAGGCAGACACCCCACCAGCCTACGCCGCCATGGAGGGGCCAGCCGCAAGGCTGGTTGCCGGTGGGTGAGCTTGTCGAACCCCGGCAATGGAGCCGAAAGGCGGAACCCCGGAACGGCGGTGACGAAAAGAAACATCCGGTCGAATTAGCCAAGGCGCAAAATGGTAGAGCCAACAAAAGCACCGTCCAAAAAAAGAAGAAGCCTAATTTGCAACAATTAAAGCGCATTTTAGCCAAGAAGTTTTTTGGTCTTTTTGTACCAGGCAAAGTTTTCCGTACGCTTTAGGTATTTGTAGAGGCGCAAATTTTCTTCCATTATATCAATGACTTTTTGGGTGGAAGAAGTGTCGCCACTTTTTGCAAAATGTTCTGCGCAGACGTAGCCCACGCTGAAGTTGCTTGTGTTGGTGAATATGTCCATGAGCTTTTCCCAGTCGCCTGAAAGCTGCAGGTCAAGAAGAACAAGAGAGGCATTTTCCAACTTATGCTTCTTTTTGAATTCGTCCATGAGGGCTTTTGCCGTGTCCGTCTTGCCCCAAAGGAAAAGGGCGTTTATCTTTTTTACAAGAAGGTCAGCGTCGTCCGAATAGGGTCCGGTCAGGCATGAGTCATAAAGTGCGATTGCCTCTTCAAAGCGTTCAAGGCTTACGTAGCAGTCGGCAAGTTTTGTGCGGTTTGCAATTGTGTCCTGCCTTTTTACGAGGGATTCCAGCTCGGAAAGCTTACGGCCGGGGTTAACGGCATCTGCAAGGTTTCGCCCCATTTTTCCCACAGCGTCGCTTGAGATAAGGTCCGGAATTATTTCCATGATGATGTATACGATTCCGCCAATATATGGAAGGAAAACGATTAGCCAGAGCCAGAGAAAGGGCTTGTGGTTTTTGATAATGTGAACGATTAGCAGCAGCTGAAGGATGTAGGGCAAGGCACCGATTAGATAATACAGCATGTTTTTTCCTCTTCGGATACTTTAGCGGAAATACCGTGTTTTAGCAAGCAGAAATCAAAATGTCAAAATCAAAATGCCAACTGCGGAAACAATTGTTTTGCCGCATTAAAACTTTTCTGTAAGCAAATTGGGGTTTTTATCAAGAGAGTTAAATATAGAAAATTGCAAATTGAATTTGGACGGTACTGCCGACTGCTCTACCATTTTATTTTTTGGCTAATCCGACAGAACATGCCTATGCGCCACCGCCGTTTCGCCCTTCGCCTATTCGGCTCATACCGCTGCGCGGTACTAAAGGGGCTCCATGGCGGCGTAGGCTTTTATAAATTGCACGGCTTAGCGGACATTCCTTATAAAAACAATTAAAGCCTGTTGCAAAAGTTGGCAAAATCCGCTATAGTAAGCTAATCCAGCCGGGCTGGTGGAATTGGTAGACACAAGGGACTTAAAATCCCTCGGCTAGTAATAGCTGTGCCAGTTCAAGTCTGGTGCCCGGCACTGGTTCAAGGTTCTGTTGGTGTGTCCGGCAGAACCTTTTTTATTTGCATGGATTGAAAAGTTCTTCCATTTTTATATACTGTACAAATAGGAACGCTTGCAACATACGGCGGCTTGCCTCCGATTTCTTGTGAATGAAGGAGGCTGTCTGTGACAAAGTACGAAAAAGCAATGCTTGTTATTGCACTTATCTCTTTAGTTATAGACGCTCTCACCTTCCTACTAAAATAGGACAAAGAGCATAAAAAAGCCCGCCCCAAGCTGACTACTTCGGCGGGCTATTAGTAATAACTCTACGGAGACGGTCGCTAAATTGCAAGCGTTCCGTTTCTTTTAATATAGCATATACTTGGCAAATGTCAAGCCTTGCTAAGTTTTTAGTAGGGCATGAATAATTCGGCAGCGGACTTTTGCAAATTCAGGCACGGCAGGGATTGGAGGGGCGCGGAACGCGTTGTTGATGGCACGGCCCCTGAGGCTCTCGAAGGGCGGGCCAGCAACAATGGAGGCGAATGCCGGAACCCCGGAAAGCCCACCCAAAATGCCTAGAAGTTCTTTTGCCCAACTTTTGGACAGCAGAAAAAAGCGCCGCAAAAAGAATCCAGAACAAAAACATAAAAAGGCAAGCCGTTTACTAAAAACCAACTTTCTGCTATAATCCCTCTACAATCAAACCAAAAGAGGAGTTGCAAATGGCGTTTTTTTATGATGAACCTTCGCACACATTCGGCGAATACCTTTTAATCCCCGGCTACACTTCAGCAGACTGCATACCGGAACACGTGTCCTTAAGAACACCGGTAACCAGATTCAACAAGAAGGCGGGCGAAGAGTCAGACCTTTACATGAACATTCCAATGGTAAGCGCCGTAATGCAGTCGGTTTCAGACGACAAAATGGCCATTGCACTTGCGCAGGAAGGCGGAATCAGCTTTATCTACGGCTCCCAGTCAATCGAAGACCAGGCCGCAATGGTTGCCCGCGTAAAAGCCTACAAGGCAGGATTTGTAACTTCGGACTCCAACATCCGCCCAGACCAGACGCTCGAAGACGTTATTGCCCTTATCAAAAAGACAGGACACTCAACAATTGCCGTAACGGCAGACGGTAGCGCCCACGGAAAGCTTGAAGGCATCATCACTGAGCGCGACTTCCGCATAGACCACGTAGACGCATCATCCCCGGTAAGCAAATACATGACTCCATTCAAGGACCTTGTTACCGGAGAAGACGGAATAAGCCTAAAGGACGCAAACGACTTAATCTGGAAGCACAAGGTAAACCAGCTCCCTGTCATAGACAAAAACGGAAACCTTGTATCGCTTGTATTCCGCAAGGACTTTGACAGCGCAGCAGTCCATCCGCTTGAACTCCACGACTCAAAGCACCGCTACATTGTTGGTGCCGGAATCAACACAAGGGACTACATGGACCGCGTACCCAAGCTTTTGGAGGCTGGCGTAGACGTACTCTGCCTTGACTCAAGCGAAGGCTACTCTGAATGGCAGGCAAGGGCCCTCCACGACATCCACGAAAAATTCGGTGCAAACGTAAAGGTTGGTGCCGGAAATGTTGTTGACCGCGAAGGCTTTATGTTCCTTGCAGAAAACGGAGCCGACTTTGTAAAGATTGGAATTGGCGGCGGTTCAATCTGCATCACGCGCGAACAGAAGGGAATTGGCCGCGGACAGGCAACAGCCACGATTGAAGTTGCAAAGGCCCGCGATGAATACTACGCAAAGACAGGCATCTACGTTCCAATCTGCTCTGACGGCGGAATTGTCCACGACTACCACATCACGCTCGCACTTGCAATGGGCGCTGACTTTGTAATGCTTGGCCGCTACTTTGCCCGCTTTGACGAATCCCCGACCAACAAGCTTGTCGTAAACGGCAACTACGTAAAGGAATACTGGGGCGAAGGCTCAAACCGCGCACGCAACTGGCAGCGCTATGACCTTGGCGGCAAAAAGACCATGGCCTTTGAGGAAGGCGTAGACAGCTACGTTCCTTATGCAGGACACCTGCACGACGGCGTGGCACTTACAATCAGCAAGGTTGTGCACACAATGTGCAACTGTGGCGCACTTTCAATCCCTGAACTTCAGCAGAAGGCAAAGCTCACACTTGTTTCTGCGGTAACAGTACAGGAAAGCGGCGCACACGACGTAACGGTAAAAGCTCCGTCAATCCACGCAGAATAATCTTTTTGGAGGAAACATAAATGAAGGTTGTAATAATTGGAGCCCAGTGGGGCGATGAAGGCAAAGGCAAAATCGTAGACTACCTTGCAGAAAAAGCAGAATACGTAGTGCGCTATTCAGGCGGACCAAACGCAGGACACACAATCGTTGTAGACGGAAAGCAGTATGCCCTGCACCAGGTTCCAAGCGGAATCCTCTATGCAAACAAGAACGTCTACCTCGGAGCCGGCATGGTAATCGACCCGGAAGCTTTGTTCAACGAGCTCCAGATGCTCAAGGACAACGGAATCAACTGGGAAGGCCGCGTGTTCATCTCTGACCGCGCACACCTCATTCTTCCAAAGTACCGCACAATGGACAAAGAGCGCGACGCTGCCCGCCCCCGCCCAATCGGAACAACAGGAAGGGGTATCGGAATTGCTTACGGCGAAAAGGCAAACCGCGACGGACTCCGCCTTGCAGACCTTGACTGGGAAGAAAAGATGGGCGAATACACAGGCGAAGACAAAGCCTACCTTGACAAATACAAGGACCGCCTGCTTTCCATGCGCGTAGACCTTACCGCAGAAATGTGGAAGCTCCGCAATGCAAACATCCTCTTTGAAGGCGCACAGGGAGCAATGCTGGACATAGACTCTGGAACATACCCCTACGTAAGCTCAGGCCCTTCATGTGCAGCAGGTGCCGCAGTAGGAAGCGGAATTGGCCCCCACGACCTGGACAAAATCCTTGGCGTATTCAAGGCATACGAAACACGCGTTGGCAACGGACCAATGCCATCAGAATTCAACGACACAAGCGAAGGTGAACTTTGCCAGTACGTGCGCGACACAGGACGCGAATACGGTGTTACAACAGGACGCGCAAGACGCTGCGGTTACCTGGACCTTGTTGCACTCCGCTATGCCTGCCGCGTTAACAGCCTGGACGGACTCGTACTTACCCACCTGGACATCTACGATGCAATGGACGAAGTTGAAGCCTGCGTTGCCTACGACATCAACGGCAAAATCGTAACAGACTTCCCCGCAAACGTAGACGCAATGAACGCTGCAAAGCCTCAGCTCAAAAAGTTCAAGGGCTGGAAGACAGAGCTCAAAAACTGCAAGACCTACGAAGACCTTCCAAAGAATGCCCGCGACTACGTAGAGTTCATCGAAGACTTTACTGGCACTCCGGTAGACATCATCAGCGTAGGCTACGAGCGCAACGAGACATTCATCAGAAAGGATCCTTGGAAAAAATAAGCCATACAGAGGGGAAAGTCTCCCCCTCGCTGCAAAGGCAAGTCGCTCCACAAATGCCAAAAGCGGCAGGCTAGAAAAACAAGAGGCTGTCACCCTGAACTAGTTTCAGAGTCTGTCCCAATACAAAATACATTTTTTTTTACAACAAGCCGCTTCCGTCATTTGTTCCGCTTTGTTGCCTTTTCCGCTACCCCCTCTGCGGGGGACACCCCCGCAACACCCCCGAATGAATCCAAACAACCCAAAACACTCTTAGGTTAAAAGTCGAGTTTTGCAAAAAGCATGTCATTGCCGTGCTCGACACGGCAATCTATCCAGAAATTTGTACAAAAGATTATCGGGTCATGCTTCGACTATGCTCACCAACCGCCCGATAATGACATTTTTTGAAGCGAAAAAGGCTTCTTTTAAAAACTTGAAATTGAACTTCTTAATCAGCAATTGATTTTTCTTGCGGCATTTTTTTTGCAAAAAGGTCAAGCTAAAAAGAAAGCGCCTTTGCAGCACAAGCGTCCACGCACTTTCCGCAGCGGATGCATTCTGCGCTGGAAATTTTCTCCGGAAGCCTAACCTGCATTGGGCAGACTTTTGCACACTTTCCGCAAGAGACGCACTTTTCTTTTTTAAAGCGTATGCGCACAAGCGAAATTCTGTTAAAGAATGAATAGAATGCTCCCAATGGGCAGATGTACTTGCAGAAGGGCCTGTATATAAAAAGCGAAAGCAGAATGGTAACAAGCAAAATAAAAAGCTTCCACCTGAACAAAAAGCCGACCGTAGCCCTAAGAGCCTTGTTCATAAGCAAAAGAGGAATTCCTGCCTCCAAAGTTCCAGCGGGACAAATGTACTTGCAAAAGGCAGGATAGCCAAGACCAAATTCATCCGCAACAAAAACCGGAATGATTATAACAAAAACGGCAAGCACCGCATACTTTAAAAAGCGAAGCAGCCTGTCAGCAGTCCTGTTCACCACAAGCTTTGGCAGGGGAATCTTATGCAGCAGCCCCTGAACAAGACCAAAGGGACAAAGCCAGCCACAAACAAAGCGCCCCAAAAGAAGCCCAAACAAGGAAAGCAGCCCCGTAACAAAAAAGGAAAGCTTAAAGCTGTGCGAATTTGCCACCGACTGGAAAGCCCCCACGGGACAAGCGGCAGACGCAAGCGGACAGGAGTGGCAGTTGAGGGCAGGAAGACAAACATTCTTTACCCCACCCTTGTAGATGGTCCTTTCAAAAAGCCCCGACAAATGAAGGTTAGAAAGCAAAGAAGAAGCCACCTGCACAAAAATCCGTTTGCGTCCCATTCCAGCCAAAATGCACCCCCGCAAACATCTTACATCAAATCACTTTAGCAGGGCAAGCCTTGGCACCAAGTATGTAGAAGGTAAGTGCAACTCTAAATGAAACTTAACAAGCATTAATTCAACTGCGGAAGCACTTCCATTCCCGGCTGAAAACGTGTCAAAAAAGCCGAGCGCGGATATAAGGTATCAGACTCGCTACGCTCGCACCGCGCAAATGCTTTTTTGCCCCGTTTTCAGCCTACATTCCAGTGCTTCCGCACACTGTTTTGCTACATTGCAGTCCCTGTTTATTGCACTTACCTTCTGCAACTGCTGGAAAAAGAGAAAAAATGCAAGGGTACAAACCCAAAAGGTAACCTGTCACTAATCCGCAATAAATGCTATAATAGCAAGCGTTATGTCATGGAACTGCATGTTTTTTATAAACTCAATTCTCTTGGGAATAGGCCTTGCAATGGACGCATTTTCTGTTTCCATAGTAAACGCAATTTCAGAGCCAAACATGAGCCGCACAAGGCAGTACGGAATAAGCTGCGTGTATGCCTTCTTCCAGTTTTTAATGCCGCTAACAGGCTGGCTTTGCGTGCACACAATCGCATCTGTTTTTACGCAAGTGCAAAAATTCATTCCGTGGATTGCCCTAATCCTTTTGCTTTACATAGGAATAAAAATGATAGTGGAAGCCCTGGCAAGCAGAAAAAAAGCCTGCTCTACCTGCCAAAAGAAAGGCGATGAATGCAAGAAATGTTCCGTAACGCTTGAATCCCATGCCCTCTCGCTAAAAGTGCTTTTTATTCAGGGAATTGCAACTTCCATAGACGCGCTTTCCACAGGCTTTACCATTGCAGAATATGGCCTTTTAATGGCAAGCGTTGCTTCACTCATAATTGCGGCGGTAACATTCGCAATATGTCTTACCGGTCTAAAGATAGGACGCTTTGCAGGAAAGAGGCTTTCTTCCAGCGCAGAAATTTTGGGCGGAATAATTTTAATCTGTATAGGAATTGAAATTTTTGTAAGGGGAATCTTTGGCTTGGCCTAAGCTCTTTATCCTATGCCAATGCACTCCAGGCAAATGTTGGAAGCCTTTATGAAAATGCTAAAATTTTCGTTTCTGAAAATTCCTGCCGCCACAAAAACAAGGCTTAGCAGCAGCAGGAAAATTCTTAGCGCAAGAAGCGCCTTATTTTTTACGGACACTATTTCTTAATCTTTTCCAAAGCCTCGTCAACGAGAGCCTTGTATTCATCAGCAGACCTTGAGCCTACGATTGGACCCAAGACAACCTTTCCCTTTGAGTCAACGATATAAGTTGTAGGAACTGCCTGAATGCCCTTAAGCCAAGGAGTGTTCCTTGCAATGATGAAGTTGCGGTATGACACATTCTTTTCGCGGATGATTTTTTTTGCAAGGTCAAATTCGCCCTTAGGGCTTGTGTCAAAAACATCGCACAAAATGCCCACAACCTGAACGCGCTGCCACATTACCTTCTTGCTGAGCTTTTCCAAATCCGGAAGTTCAACAAGGCAGGGCTGGCAGAAAGTTCCCCAGATATTAACCAGGGTAAGCTTTGCCGGGGCAAATTCCTTCTGGTCAACTTCCATTCCGGTGGAAAGGTCCAAGCCCTTAAAATTCAGCGTCAAATCGGGAACCGATACCTCTGGAACCTTTTCTTCTTCCTGAACTACAGGAGCAACAGTTTCTTCTACTTTACCTTCCGTCTTTACGCTGGGCTTATCCTTTTTGCCTGCACAAAAGGCACTCAAGGCTGCGCAAGACAAAAAAGCCAAAACCGCAATCTTTTTACAACCATTTAGTCCGAATAATTTTATATCTTTCATATTACCATTATAGCAAATTTCTCCATTTTGCTAAAGTGGCAAGAGCAATTTTTGAATAAATAATGTGCAATTCCTCTGGTGCACATTAAAGCCCGGTTTTAGCCTGGATTGTTTTATTTGCAATAGTTTTTGCGGTTTATGTTTACTACAAAGTCCAAGTCTTTTTCATCAATTTTTTCACACAAATCATCGAGGGAATTTTCCAACTTAAATTCCAATTCTTCCTGGTACAAAGGATACAATTGATAAAAATTGATTTTTTTGCCTATTCCCAAAGAAAGCGGCTCCACAATCTGATTGTCCACGCCTATTGACCTTAACAAAACAAAGCTGTTGAATTCGGTGTTATTTGCAACTGGCGATGAATCTTCGTTTGCACTTATTGTATGGCCAAATCCCAACCATGAGTCCGTATACATGGCAAGCCGCCCCACCATTTTTAAATTGCCTATAGGCCAGTAGCCTTCATCGGTTTTGGATTCAAGATCCCAATCTTTGGGCAAGAAAATTACATATTCTGCCCTTTCAAGCTTGTAGTTTTTTAATTCTTTTGGAACATTCATTTTATAAGCACCAGCGCCCATCGTAACTAATTTGTAATAGGGCTGATCTTCACTTGGCTTTATTACCATAACATCCAAATGAATGTCTGGGGATGCAATTTCATGCAATACGAATTCGATTTTTCCATAGGATGCAGAAATATATTCCTCAAGCTTATCCAATTCTTTTTCGCTGTAAAAATAATGGGTATCTTTGTTCTTTTTGGAACATCCAGAAAAAAGCATTGCAATAACTCCTATAAAAACACACAGTATCTTCTTTTTCAAATTTTTCTCCATGCACACAAATGAATTGACGCTTAAGCAGATTACCGGATCGTGGTTCGGCTATGCTCACCAACCGTGGTTCGGCTATGCTCACCAACCGTGGTTCGGCTATGCCACAAAATCGTCCTTGATATCCGGGAGCGTTGGCCGCTAGCTACGCTAGCTACCGAGTTACTTCGTAACTCGCAGTTTTATATGCCACTAAAACATCCTTTAATATCCGGGGGCGTTGCGGGGGTGTCCCCCGCAGAGGGGGTAGCGGAAAAGGCAACAAAGCGGAACAAATGACGGAAGCGGCTTGTTGTAAAAAAATGTATTTTGTATGGGGACAGACCCTGAAACTAGTTCAGGGTGACAGCCTCTTGTTTTTCTAGCCTGCCGCTTTTGACATTTGTGGAGCGACTTGCCTTTGCAGCGAGGGGGAGACTTCCCCCACCTCAGGCTTAGCTTTTTACGTCCAAGGGCAATTCCACTTTGTCGTCGGAGAAGATTTGCTTTACCGCATCCTTGAATTTATTGCCGCGGTCAAATTCGTTGCTGAACATTCCAAAGCTTGTGGCTCCGGGAGAAAAGACAACCGGGATTGGGTCGTCGTCCGGGTAAAATTTGTAGATGCGGTCGGCAGAAGGATTTTGAAGGTTTGCCTTTAAAACGCCAAGCATTATCTCCAGGGATTCAAAGGGGCCAAGGCACTGCTTGGGATCGGCAAGCCTTGCAAGCAACTTGTCCGTTCCGCTTCCCGCAAGCAGGTAGGTTTGCAGGGGCTGGTACTTTGCTTCCGCACCACCTTCCCCACGCAAAACTTTTGCAAGCGGCTCAAAGTTAAGGTTTTTGTCCGTACCGCCAGTAAGAAGAATTACCTTCCTTGCAAATGCCTGACTTGCAGCGGCGGCGGCTTCGGGAACAGTGGCACAGCTGTCGTTGTAGAAGGAAACCTTTATTCCGCTTTCGGGACTCTGCCATTCGTGGAAACGTTCCAAGCGGTGGGTAATTCCCTTCCAGATGCCAACAATGGAAAGAATCTGCTCCGGGGCAACATTCATAAGGGAGAGGGCAAGGGCTGCGTTCAAAACGTTTGTCTTCATGTGCTCACCCGGAACCTGAAGCTGCCCCATAACCTTTCGGCCTTCACTGTCTCCGGGAAGCTGGATATATCCTACAGTAGAGCGGTCTTCCTTTGCCTGGTATGCGCCAAACACATCCTTAGGCAGCTGGAACTTGCTGTAGCGCAAAACCGTTCCCCTTGTCTCTTTTGCAAAAACATCTCCCCAGCACTTGCAGCCAGGCTCGGGGGAGTGGCAGTCCTTAAGATAGTCGTCTTCGTCAAAGTCAAGGATTGTATAGTCTTCCGGCCCCTGGTCTGCGTAGATAAGCTTTTTGTCGTTTACGTAGCTTTCCATGCTGCCGTACCAGTTCTGGTGGTCTGGCATTATTTTTGTTATGATGGCAATCTTTGGCTTTAGAGCCTTTCTTCCGCGCAAATCCGCAAGCTGCCAACTGCTTAGCTCTAGCACTACTGGAGTTGTTCCGTCCGTCCTTTCCAAAAAAGTAAGGGGGCTTACAGTTATGTTTCCGCCAAGGAATGACTTGAAACCCGCATTCCTTAAAGAAAAATCCAGTGCGCTAACCGTGGAGCTTTTTCCCTTGCTGCCAGTTACCGCAATAATGGGTGCCTTGGTAAAATGAAGGAAAATGCTTATGTCGCTTTCTATACGCTTTGCCGCCGCCAAATACTTGTTCCCCTGAATCTTTACGCCGGGGTTTTTTATTACGCAGTCGGCATCCGCAAAGTCTTCTATTCTATGCTCGCCCAGCACGTAGGTAAAGCGGTCCTTGTCCAAGTCGGGGTCGCTGTTAAGCCTCTTGATTGTTGGAGCAAGCTGCTCGGAAGTCTTCATGTCCGTAATGGTAACAAAGGCTCCGTGCCTTAGGAAGAAGCGGACGCATGCCTCGCCCCCACCGTTAAGGCCAAGCCCCATCACCGTTATCTTTTTTCCGCGGATGTCTTCCAGAGTGTTAAAAGCGCAGCCCTCCGGGTAAACATAAGGTTCGTATTCAAGTGCAGTTTCCATAATTCACTCCCCAAACAAAAGCATAGAAAACAAAAGCATAGAAAAACTATCCGCGGCTGGTGCGGAGGGAATCATAAGATGCAAAGTTTGCAATGGCCTCTTCAAAGAGATAGTCTATTAGGTTTGTAAAATCAAGCCCTTCGCTTGCACACATCTTGGGGAACATGCTTATGCTCGTAAAACCAGGAATCGTGTTAATCTCGTTAAGGTAAATCTTTCCGTCCCTGCGGTCAATAAAGAAGTCCACGCGGCTAAGACCGGATGCATCCACTGCCTTGTAGGCCTTTTTTGCGGTCTCGCGGATATATTCAAGCTGGTCTTTTTCAAGCAGGGCTGGAATCTTTAGCTCTGCACCGTCTGGGTCATTGTACTTTGCATCGTAGTCGTAAAAGTCGTGCTTGGGAACAATTTCTCCCGGACCGTAAGTCTTTAGCAAGGTCTTTTCGTTGGAAAAAGATGCGGTAACGGAATTACCCGTAACGGAACATTCAACTTCCCTTGCGTCAATCGCCTTTTCTATAAGAACCTTGTTGTCCCAGCCAAAGGCCTCCATAAGCGCAAAGGAAAGCTCCTTGGCATTATTGGCCTTGGAAGCACCGTCGCTTGAACCTGCCGAGCATGGCTTTACAAAAAGCGGGAACTTAAGCGTGTCCACAGCCTTTTGAACAAGGGCATCATAAAGCTTGCTGTCGTTAACATCAGAGCGGCTTATGCACATATAGGGAACAACCGGAAGCCCCGCATGCTCCCAGATAATCTTTGTCTGGATTTTGTCCATCGTAGCCGCAGAAGAAAAAACACCGCAGCCCACAAAGGGAAGACCTGCCATCTGCAAAAGCCCCTGAATGGTACCGTCCTCACCGTATGTCCCGTGAAGAACCGGAAAAACCACATCCGCCGCAATATACTTTCCGTTAGCAAAAAATGCCCCGCTCTTACCGCCACCCGGCACAACGCTAACCCGCATAGCCTCATCAGCGTGAACGCAAAGCTTTGCCTCCGGGTTCTTGCGGATTTCCTCAAAAGCATTTGGCTCCAAATACCACTTTCCGTCTTTGGAAAGAGAAATCATCGTAACATTGTGGGCAGAAGAAATATTGCGCGCAACAGCCGCACAGCTTGTCAAAGAAATTTCATGCTCACCGGAACGGCCACCGTAAATTAAGACAACATTCATTTTTTATATTCCCCTCAGATAAAACTTTTCTATTTAATGCATCCAGTATAACTCATTTTTAAATACAGGGCAATAAGAGGAATGATTATTGATTTTTGTACGGTGATTTTCTGGACGGTACTTTTAGAGGCTCTACCATTTTATTCCTTGACTAACTCGACCGCCCGCCCCTTTGCGCCACCGCCCTTCCGGGGTTCCCTAACGGTCATTGCCTTGCGGCAACGCTGCGCGCCCCTCCACGGCGGCGTAGGCCTTGCCCCAAAAAAATCCCTCCTTGGATTTTTTTGGGGATTGCAGAAGCTAAAGCTTCTGCATGCTGCTAAGCCGTCCTCCGTGGCTTTTTACGTTTTGGCAAGAAAGATTGGAAGTAACCGGCTAAAAGTCTTCCGGATGTGTCCTGTAATACTCTGGGACATTTCCTTTTATATCTTTTTCAGATGAAAGCTTACTAAAGGCATCGTCTTTCATCATCCAATTGTAAATTTCAGGATCAGAATTTGAAGCTGCGTAATGAAGAACATTGCGCCCCTCGTCATCGTGATTGTCCCAGACTGCATGATAGTAGACAAGCATTTCAATAACGTCCGGATTGGAATTAACTTTTGCGGCCATCATCATGGCAGACATTCCATAGCTGTCGATTGTATTCGGATCATATCCTGCCAGAATAAGGGCCTCAAGAATTTCTGGATTTTCATTGAAGCAAGCCAACATAACATGCTCCTCCTTCATTTTCCTAAGGTATATGTTCAGCACTTCGGAGGATTCACTAACTTGCAAAGCCCTCTCCAGACATGTAGAGCCGTCATCGTTTGTGTCAGAAGTTGAGAAAGCTAGGCTAACATAGCGAACCACGTCGCACGACTTATTGCAAGCCGCCAGATGAAAAAGGTTTTCACCATTTTTTGTCTTTGCTCCAATATTTGCCCCAGCCTCGATTAGGACATCCAAGACATCGGAATTACGCTGCCAGGCTGCCGCACTAAGCAATGCTGTAAGGCCGTCATCATCACAAGCCTCAATGTCAAAGCCCTTCTTTAAGAGATAGTTTACAATTTGCGGGTTTGGGTTAAAACCAGCTGCAATGATTAACAGATTTGCCCCTCCATTGCAAGTGGTCTTTACATTTGCCCGGCCTCTATAAAGGTTTCTATTATTTCTGGATTACCATTTTTTTTGGCAGCTACAAATAAAGGAGTTTCGCCCATCTTGTTCACAGCCTCAAGATCCAGTCCTTTGGAAATAAAGAAGCGGACAGTTTCCGGATAAAAGGACATGGCAGCAAAATGCAAGAGGGAATTTCCATCGTCATCCTTGTAATTTATGTCATATCCATAATTCAAAACATGCTGAATTATTTCGGTACTTGGAGACGCAATTATCGCCCTTTTCAAAAGAGTATCCCTTGAAAGGGACTTGGGGGAATCTTTCACAAGCACGTCGAGTAATTCTGTGTTTTCAGACTTTATTGCAAGATCAACTGCAAGTTCGTTTAGCATAGTAAACCTTCCTTAAAAAAAAATAAAAATCTGAGTTTCTGCGCTTAGAAGTAAGGGGTAACTCAGCTTGTTGACTTTCCAATGTCAAACAAAACCCCGCAAACCTCTGCAATTCGTTTTAAATCATTTTCAGCATCACGAAGTTTCAGTGACGCAGGAATTTCATATTGTGGCAGCATTTTCCTTACGATGATAAATACAGCCGGAACATGATATTCCTTTGGCAGTGAAAATTCGCCAATGTATTTTTTTGCAAAATCTTTTTCTGAAAAGAATGCAATTGATTCATCAAACTTTGCATCCTGTTCCAACAAATTTACCTTTGTCTTAAAATCTTCAAGCTCTTCATCTAAAATTTCATTTCTGATAGCCCTGCATAGAAAGTCCATAAAATCTACCGAGGCTTTACGTAATGATGTGTCATTTGTATTTCTTGCATCTTGGCTCATAATCAGAAAAAGCTCCTGTTAAATCTGCACAAATTCAGCCCCAGGTATTCTTAGTCTGGGACTGAACACGCCACGCTCCGCCTGAGTTACGCTAGGTCAGAGCCCAATTCTTTTGCCTTCTGCTCCAAGTCGGCATTTTGCTCCTTCTGCTCTTGGAGTTTTTGCTCCATTTCAGCAAGCTTTAAGTCAAAGTCCTTTTGCGAAAGCCCCTCACTATCGGACGAATGGGCTTCATCCTTGTTTCTCAGAGCCGCAAAGGCTGTTGCCCCTGCAACCGTTAACAATACGCCCGAAATCAGGCCCAAAGTAAATCTAAGCATAAGCTTCCTCCAATAATTATAGGTTCTTGATGGACCTTGGCTTGGCCTTCCATATTAGAAAACCGTCCAAGTTCATACAGCAAACAGCTGACATCCTGAATGCGACGAAAGTCATCAGGATTCACACTGCAAAAATTTTGTGAAAGATGATACGGCAATAATAGCTTACTAAAAATAATGAACATAGCAGCATTAAGATATTTTTCCGGCAAAAAAAATACCACTTTTGCATTCGAAGAATTCAACGCTTCTACATCATCAAAAACAGCTATTGAGTCATTAAAAACTTTATTCAGCTCAAGTTCCTTAACGGACTCTTCAAACTCCATGCGTTTCTCTGGCGAAACTTTCCTGTTTATTGAGCTGTCAATAAAATGCACGAAATTCACAGTCGCCTGAGCCAACGGAAGATATGTACAAAAAGCTTTGTCCTGATTCATAGCGCCCCCATCATTTTTGTTAGTTTACAAACAACCGCTGTCATTTTCTCAAGTTCTGCGTCTATTTTATTTTGGCGCCTGATAAGCTCCAGAATTGTTTCCGATTCCATTCTTGCAGGAGAAGATGCCTTTCTTTTCCAATGCAGCACAGCAACAGCCAGAACTACAAGCAGCAAGAGAGAAATCACAATAAATACCAACAAACATCTCAGCATAAACAAAACTCCAATAAGCTTTTTTTCACTTACCAGAGTATTCCTAGTAAGGGCTAAGATACTCTGGCTTAATTTTGTTTTTCATTATCGAGCAAAGTCACCGACTTGCTTTTTAGTATTTAACAGGATTTCAATTTATTGATTATTCAAACTATAATAACAAGATTTTCTAAAAAAATAGCATACATGAGTTCCAAAGGAACCCGTTTATCATAGAATAGATTTTATTATTGTATAATGAGCCGACTTTGGATTTGGCTCTCTTTTTATGTAAGTAATAACCTCCTATAAGCTCATAGTAGCACAAGCGTAATGACGTGTCAAGAAAGAAGCATTTCTTCGGGAATTGCACGATCACAATTCCACACGCTGCGAAGTGAATGTCTCTTCTTATACTTCTTGACTTCCGCATTCCTATAGATTCTGTGACTGAGTTCATCCATGTATGCAGCTTGCTCCTGTCTGTTGATGCAATGCAAATACGGATCTCTGTCACACTGCAACTTTGCCAGAATATAGTCCTTCAAGTTGATTTGCTTTACATCAAGGACAGCATCCTTTGCGTCATGTTTCACCCGCGGAAGTGCACGCCCGATCCTCGCAGCTTCCTTACCGGATTCTGCGTATATGGGGTAGGTGAAAACAATGAAGTTGTTTCTGCCGACATGACCACCTTTTAGGGTGACGAGATAGAGATTTGTCGTTTTCAATTCGACCTCCTAATATATAAAGAATAAAAACGAATTTAGGATGAATCTAAATACACAGAACTGCTAATCAATCAACTGCACAAAGACGAGCAAACAAGTAAGCGAATGCCAGCTGCCCACTAGTCTTCAATGCCGTTTTTCCTGCAGTAAGGCATCTCTCTTTTGCAGATATATCTCGGTCAAAAGAACAAAATAGGGTCATGCAAAAATCAAACCCAATATCAGGCAACAAAGACATAACCCCTTTTACTTCATTTACGGCAACACGCCTTGTGTTTGTCGCCAGAATCATTCTATCTCGGTTGATTTTTTTCCCGGTTGTCGGGTTCCTGAAAGATCCCCGGTGAAGTTTCAAGTGTTTCTCCCTCGTGCAGAATAAAATGTTATTTGGGTCAGCTTGAAGCTCCGGATGGTCAGCGACACTATTAATGTGATGTCCTTGATAGCCGTGAATTTTTCCAGTTCGGCATATTTCTTGACGTTGCTCTTCATTCCATCGTCCAGTCCCATTTCCGCCCATAAGAATATCCGCAGCCTCATATTGGAGAGCCAATTGCACCCCATCATGCCTACAGCCTTGAAAATCCGGGGCAGTCGCCAGCCCGGTCTCCACTTTACCGTTGATGCGATGTCTTTCATTAATCAGGCGACTCTTTAACGAGTTGTACTGATTACAGTAGTCTTTCGTTAGAGAGACTGTTTTCAACGCATTATCCCTAGCCCGCTTTTCCTCCGCTCGCCTTGCGTCCTCTGCTAACAAAGACGCCATGGTGGTAAAAACCACCTGGCCTTTCGAGGGATGCCTTGGTGCTTGCTCTGGCGGCATCAATGAAAAGTCATCATCTCTGTGAATAATTACCATATTAATACCCTCAATAAAAGTTTTAGGTCTGGTGCTTTCGCAGCATTAGCCATACCTATATATAATATAACGCACAAAATTCTTAAAGTCAAGGGTTTCTCAAAATTTTTGACAAATTTTTTTTACAACCTTTATTGGGAAAATATTGTCTTTTTAGTGATAATATGTTACACTTTAACTATGGTGGATTTTAACAAGGAATATAATCAGGAATATTTAGAAGAAAAATATGTTTTTTATTTAGAGTTGGTGATACAAAGAAATCTATTGCTCCTTCTTAAAGTTGCTGATGTTTCCATTGATAAATTTGCATCCTCATTGGGATTAAGAGCTCAGACAATAAGAAATCTTTCCGCATATGATACCTTTATTTCTCGAACCCAGTTTATTAGCATAATGGCAATTTTCGAAATGGAACGGCAAAACGGCATTAATAAAGAAGCTATCGACACATTACTGAACGCTTTCCTAGATGTCGAATTTTATAAAAAATATTCCAGTAAAATTATTAATTTTTCAAAGGAAACAATTTTTAAAAGAAATAGAAAACTTTCTAAAAAAAATACAGAATTTGCATCTGGAATTTTTGCAGCTATAGGAGCTTTCGGTGTAGGTGCAGTTGCAGGTGCACTTGCAACCCCTTTGCTTCCTATTAAACTTGCTGTTGGAGCAACTGTTACTGCCTCTGCAGCTGTTCGTAAAATTTCACGTGAAATTTCAAAAGAAAAAGCAGCTAGAGAAATAGCTGATGAATTGTATAAGGATATTAAAAAAATAGAAAATACAAAAAGAAAAGATCCATTTTCGTGGATGATTAGTTTATATAATGTAAAAGATTCTCTCCAGAATAATAAGTATTATTGCAATTTCAAAAACACACTGAAAGAACTCAACACTCCAGAAGAAAAAGGTGCCTTATTTGACGAATATATTGATTCGTTGTTAAAAGATTTATGTAGTGAAGAAAATGGGACTTCATAGTCTCATTGTTTCTCAAAATAGATTGGTAAAAGTATTTAATAAAAAAGATAAGTCATAAAAGACTGGGGCTTGGCAGTTAACGTTTGCAATATTATTTGCCAGACGTGCTTACGCCCCCTGCCATTTACACAGAATTTATAACAGGGGCAGACTTCCTTTAGGCAATCATCAAAAAATGGATGTATAAAATTTTTTATTTTTTTCGACAATATTAAATTTCATTACTTTATAAGTCATTAATGAGTTTATTTACCACAGCAACATTCTTATCGTTAAATTGTGAGTAAAGTTGATTTCCATATTTTATTGCTTCATTAAACAAATTATCAAAAGTCTTTTCCTCAATACGAAAATATTGGTTATACTTACATTTAAAATCATTAAAACAGTATTCTTTGATTTTAATAAAACCCTCATCTCCATTTACTATATTTGTTAAAAATGAAAGTATTTTTATACAAGTTAAATAACAGTTTGGTATTTCATCAAAATTACAATACGAATATACCTTTTCAAAATACTTTATTGTTTCGCCAATATGTTTAAAAATCCGTTTTAAATCAAAATCACTAGGATGCATTATGTATGAAATAACACTTTCACAAACTATACGTTTATATAAAAGAATTCTTTCGTGAATTTCATTTTCTAAGGATTCGTGAAGTTTATCATTTTCATATCCAAGTTCACTATTTGCCTGACGATAATCATCAAGCTGCCTTTTGTTTTGCTCATGTGCATATCTCGAAGGATGACGTTCATTATGAATTCCTTTTGTACCTTTGCTTACACATTTTAAAACATCATAATCATCATAATTATCATAATTATTCTTCATAGAAATTGTACCAACTGTCATTTTTTCCTCCAAGCATCCCTGTGTTGCATCCACATAAAAACTATTCTCCATATCAACATAATTTTGTGCGAGGCTTAAAAGCGTTAGCATAAAACGTTGCAAAATTATGCTATGTCTTTATAATATCAAAGATTCGGCAAAATAAAAGTCCGAAGCTGACTTTATATTTTACAACTAGCCCTTGTTTTCAAAGGCGACCAGGTATTCCTCGCCGTACATTTTGCGGAGCTTGGGCTTTTCGATTTTGCCGGTGGGGTTCCGCGGTACGGGGGCAAAGATGATTTTGCGCGGCCTTTTGTAGCGGGGAAGTTCCTTGCAGAACTCGTTGATTTCGTCTTCGGTGGCGGTCATGCCTTCTTTTAGCTGGATAACGGCACCGGCAATTTCGCCAAGGCGCTTGTCAGGCAAACCGATTACGGCCACGTCGTGGATTTTGTCGTTCTTGCGCAGGAAGTCTTCTATCTGGACAGGGTAAAGGTTTTCGCCGCCGGAAACGATTACGTCTTTTGCGCGGTCTACCAGATAGTAGAAGCCTTCTTCGTCCTGCTGGGCAACGTCTCCAGTGTCAAGCCAGCCGTCGTGAAGCACGGCCTTTGTTGCCTCGGGGTCGTTGTAGTATTCCTTCATTACGCCGGGGCCCTTTACGTAGAGGATTCCAGCCTTGCCCTTTTCCACTTCTTTGCCAGTCTCTGCGTCCACAATCTTGCATTCCCAACCAAATCCAGGAACTCCGATTGCTCCTACCTTGCGGGTGTTTTCCACTCCCAGGTGTACGCAGCCCGGGCCAATGCTTTCCGAAAGTCCGTAGTTGGTGTCGTACTGGTGGCCGGGGAAGTATTCAAGCCAGTGCTTGATGAGGGAAGGAGGAACAGGCTGTGCGCCAATGTGCATGAGTCTCCACTGTTCAAGGGAATAGTCGCCGATTTTTACGTCTCCCCTGTCCAGTGCATCCAGTATGTCCTGTGCCCACGGTACCAAAAGCCATACGATTGTGCATTTTTCGCGGCTTACGGTTCCAAGGATGTATTCTGGTTTTGTGCCTTTTAGCAAAACTGCCCTGCTGCCGGAAACGAGCGAACCGAACCAGTGCATCTTGGCTCCTG
>DFJV01000084.1:22602-24366 GCA_002373205.1 Treponema sp. UBA3662 | reverse complement strand
ACATACGGACTTTCTCGCAGAACCTTTGCGGCAGACATAAACGAACTGGCCGGCTACGGATTCGGCGACAACTTTTCGGGAACGGTGCTTTTTATCTGCATGGAACAAGGCAACCGCGGCTGGTGGACGGATGCAACCGGCGAATGTGAAGAAATATATTCTGAATACGTAATAAACTACCTGGATGATGCCCTTGAACCCTACATGGTCGGGGGAAAGTACGGCGAAGGAGTCATAGACTACCTAAAGAACGTAAAAAACCTCTACAGGGTTCCTGAATGGTACCCCGCAGACAAGGCCGCATTCCAGCCCTTCCACAACGAAAGCGCAAGCCGCATTGCAGACTACGCAAACATCTTTAGCGAAGAAGAAAAAGAAAAAATCCAGGACTTAATAAAGCGCATCCAAGACGAATACGGCATGGACGTTGCAATCTATACCGACGAAACAAGCTACTGGAAAGACAGGGACACTATTGCGGAAGAATTCTTCAAATACAATGGCTACGGATTCGGCGACGACTATACAGGCACTGTGTTTTTTATATGCACAGAAAACGGCAATCAGGGATTTGGCCTTTATGCGGAGGGAAAATGCAAGCCCATCTATTCAGACTACGAAGTAAACAGGCTGGCCAACGGCCTCAGGTACTTCTTTAAACCAGGAAACTACATTAATGCAGCACTTGACTATCTGAACAGAGCCTACGATCTTTACAAAGTCCCCGACTGGTACCCAAGCGACGAGGCAAACTTTGTGCGCTTTAAGGCCCAGAACAAAACCTACGTGATTGACCAGGCGGAACTATTCAGCAAGGAAGAAAAAGAGCGGCTTGAACAAAAGGCACTTGCTCTTTCTACAAAGTTTGGCTCAGACGTTCTAATTGTTACCGCAGAAAGTGCAATCCGCGGTGGATCGGCAGGAAGCTACGCAAAAGACTACTACCGCTACAATGGCTACGGACAGGGGGATGCAAACGACGCTCTAATCTTCTGCATAATCAGCGACGACTACGGCAAGCGCTGGGCCTTTGTACCCGGAGATGCCCAAAGAAAATGCTACAGCGAAAAAAACACGGACCACATGGATGAATACATAGGGGACGCAATGGAAAAGAATGACTGCTACAAAGCCGCCTCCAGATTCCTGACCAATGCGGGCCTAATGTACAAGCTGGGTTTTACCCTTCCCAAGCTGGGATTCTTCTGGCCAATTCTACTGGGCTTAATTTTGGCACTTATTGTTGCCGGCAAATACCGCAAAAGACTTTACCGTGGAATGGTAACAATCCAAAAAGCCATAGACGCTGAACCCTATTACGAACCAAACAGCTTTGTGCTTACCGATTCATCCGATGTGCTTATAAATACTACGGAAACAAGGGAAAGAATCATATCGAACAGCACAAGAAGTGGCGGTGGCGGCGGACGCTCTTCTTATTCTTCTGGCTACCATTCTTCAAGGGGCAGCAGCGGAAGAAGCCATTCCGGCGGCGGAAGAAGCTTTTAATTTCTAATATTTTTCCTATGCTAAAAAGACTGGAAATCAATTTTGTGTGCAGCGGAAGGCAAATCGGCTGAAAACCCGCATTGGAGCGGAACGAGCGTAGCGAGTTTAATTTCCTATTCCGCGACACCGCGGGTTTATCAGACGGATTTGCCTGGGAGCGAAACACAAAATTGATTTCCGTGCATCGCCTACGTCCGGGGTTCCGGCTTTCGCCTCCATTGCTCCACTCTGTTCCGCAACCCGCCTGCGGCGGGC
>DFJV01000084.1:0-22541 GCA_002373205.1 Treponema sp. UBA3662 | reverse complement strand
CAACCCGCCTGCGGCGGGCCCCTCCCATCGCTACCGCGGTATTTTAGAAAAGTCTTGCTTGTTGGCAGGACAGCATGACGGTTTTCAGCCAGCAGGCGTTGCGGGCGGCGTTTGAGCCCGCAGAGAGGGTAGCGACCAACGAAGTGGGCGCGCAGGGGGAGACTTCCCCCTCCTAGATGCAAAACTTTACTTGTCCACGAACTCCAGGCGTACGTTTGTGATGTGGATTGCGGCTGTTGAACCTTGAGCTCCGCAGTTGAATTCAATGCGGGCGTTTGCGTCGGATTCATCGGTCATGGTAAATTCCCAAGAATAGTGCTTTTTCTTTTTGCCCAGGGAAACTTTTGTGTCCTTAAAGTAGCGTACCCAGTTGCGGTCTGGGCCAGAAATTGCGACTATCATTTTGCGGGACTTGTCTGCGTATGCATCAAAGGAAATTCTGTACTTTCTGCCATTTTCCATGGGGAGGGCTGGCTGCACTACCTGTACAGAATATTCCACAGAACCGTCCTTGGTCGGTATTATGTCCAGTTTGTTGCCGTCCACATTAATGCTTCCGTCTCCACCTTGTGCCTTAAGGAATTCCCATGCACCGCTTCCGCTTCTTGCAATGTTTCCAATGCAGTCTACAACGGTTTTTACAGGTGCTTTTTCCGGTCTTTTTACGTTTTCGTCATAGGAAGGCTTCTGGTAGATTTTTACGTAGTCCACCACCATCTGGGCATTTTCACCAAACTTTGTGCTTTTGTCCGGGTTTCCTGGCCAGTCACCACCAACTGCAACATTAAAGATTATGTAGAAGGGCTGGTTGTAGGGTGCAGGGTAAGGATATGATTCTTCTTTTGCGCCGCGCCTTTTTGTAAACCAGTCTTTTGCGGTCTGATAGTTCACTCCGTCGCAATAAAAGCGGATTTCTCCGGGTTCCCATTCAACGGCAAAGACATGGAATTCTTTTGAAAAGTCAACTTTGCCCGGCGTGTAGGCTTTCTGAACCTGGGTATGCGGTTCTCCAAAGTGGAGGGTTCCGTAAAGGGTGTCGGTCTTGTTTCCCAAAACTTCCATGATGTCTATTTCGCCGCACTTGGGCCACTGACCGTAGCGGCCTTCGTTCTGGGGCATCATCCAGAAGGCTGGAAGGAATCCCTTTCCGCTTGGAACTTTTAGGCGGGCTTCTATTCTTCCGTAGGTGGGGATGTGCTTTCCGTATGTGTTTATGCGGCCGGATGTATAGGAAACATTTCCGTTTTTGTCCTCTTTTCTTACCGGCTGAATCACGAGGTAGCCGTCCTTTAGGTAGGTGTTTTCTTCCGAGGTTACGTAGGCCTGAAGCTCGCTGTTAACCCAGCCCGGCTTATGTGTTTCGTAGTTCCAGTCGTCCTTGTTCAGTTTGCTGCCGTTAAAGTCGTCTTTCCAGATTAAATCCGCTTCCGTATATTTTGAGGGGGTACCCTGCCCATTCTGAGCAAAAAGAAGTGCGGATGCAGCTGTAGCTAATGCAAGACTTGCGCTTACTGCAAGCCTCAGTGTCTTTTTAAGTTCCATACAAACCTCCTATAAACAAACACAGTAATTATGCAGCAGATTACAAAGGCTAATGTCAAAATTGTATCATTATTATTATTTATCAACACAAATTTTTAAATTGGCAAAAATGCGTGGTGGATTTATGACATAAAGTATGGATATTTTACACTTTGCCCAAAACTTTTTTGTGATAATGAAAGCGAACGCCATGGGGTTTCATATAGATTTTGCCTGTAGTGGAGCCCAAAACTGATTTTCATGGTGTTAACACTAACAAGCAGGAAGGTTTTTATGAGCAAGTTTGAAGGTTTTTACAAGGGAATAAATCTTGGCGGCTGGATTTCGCAGTGCAGTGAATACACAAAAGAGCATTACGAATCTTTTATCTGTGAAGACGACATAAAGACTATAAAAAGCTGGGGCTTTGACCATGTTAGGCTTCCGCTTGACTACGAGGTTATCCTTGACGAAAAGGGCAATTTTATAGAAGGCGGATTCTCCTACATAGACCGCTGCATTGAATGGTGCAAAAAGAATTCACTCAACATGATTCTTGACCTGCACAAGACCCCGGGCTACATGTTCGACACGAATGCGGTTCCAAACCCGGACGCTTTTTTCCACGACGCAGCCCTTCAGGACTTGTTTGTAAAGATATGGACGGAACTTGCAAGCCGCTACGCATCCTACTCTTCCATGCTTGCATTTGAGCTTTTGAACGAGATTGTAAACCCCAAGCTTGAGCGCGAATGGAATGCCATTGCAAGCAGGGCAATAAAGACAATAAGAGGCATTGCCCCGGATTCATGGATTGTTGTTGGCGGAGTTGACTACAACAGCGTTTCCGCAGTACCGGGAATAGATGTTCCCTACGACAAAAAAACCGTATTCACTTTCCACTGCTACGAACCGCTTGTTTTTACCCACCAGAAAGCGCCTTGGGTAAAGGGTATGACAGCCGACTTTGAAGTTAGCTACCCCGGAAGCTCCATTGAATACGTCCGCGAAAAAAGCGCTCTTATTCCCCAGGCACAGCACGGTGCGGTTTTTGCAAAGTGCATGGACGGTCTTAAGATAGACGAGCACTTTTTTGAAAACCTTTTTGCTCCGGCCATAGAGACTTCAAAAAAGACAGGTGTTCCGCTCTACTGCGGTGAATACGGTGTAATTGACCGCGCACCCCAGGAAGATACAGTCCGCTGGCTTAGGGACATTCACAAGGCTTTGGAAAAGCACCAGATTGGCCGCGCACTTTGGAGCTACAAGGAAATGGACTTTGGCCTTACCGGCAGCCATTACGACCTTGCCCGCAAAGAAATTACCGCTTCTTCCTAACTTGCCATTCCGCCTACGCCCGATTGGAGGGGCCCGCCACAGGCGGGTTGCGGCAGCAATGGAGCGGGTAAGGGCCCCGCGGAACCCCGCAAAGCGGGGTAAAATTGCATTCTGGCCGGGCATGTAGTGACCGGACACAGTAAAACCGGGCATGCCGTCCAAAACATGCATATTCAAAACTTGCATGTTCAAAAATATGCCATTCTCTTGCTTGCATGGCATAAATCGTGCTATAATTAAAATATTATGGGAAAGGTTTTTGTTTTTGTGAACCAAAAGGGCGGCGTTGGCAAGACTACATCCGCTATAAATTTAGGCGCATATATAGCTTTGACAGGCAAAAAAGTTCTGCTTGTGGATTTCGACAGCCAGGGCAACATGTCCAGCGGCGTGGGCGTTAGCAAAGATAAGCCTACAATCTACGAAGTAATCATCGGCATGGTAGAGCCGGACAACCCTATCGCAGCCACAACAGAATCAGCAATAAAACATTCAAAGATAGAAAATCTGGATGTTATAAGCGCATCCATAAATCTTTCCGGTGCCTCCATAGAGCTTGTTAGCGTGGAAAACTGCGACTTTCTCTTAAAGAAGGCCCTGGAATCTGTCCGCGACAAATACGACTACATACTTATTGACTGCCCTCCGTCCCTTGGCATACTTACGATGAACGGTTTGGCAGCGGCAGACGCAGTGCTTGTTCCCATGCAGTGCGAATATTTTGCCCTGGAAGGAATTACCCTTCTTTTGCAGACCGTTAAGAAGGTTCAGCAGGGTATAAACAAAAACCTTATTCTTGGCGGCATTTTCTTTACCATGTACGACAGCCGCACACGCCTTGCCCAGGATGTTGTTATGCAGGTAAAGAGCTACTTTAAGGACGTTGTCTACAATACCATTATTCCCCGCAACATACGTCTTTCCGAGGCACCTTCCCACGGAGAGCCTATCTGCCTTTACGACCCGACTTGCGTAGGTGCAAAGAGCTACGAAAAGCTTGCGGAAGAGGTGGTTCACCGTGGCTAAAAGACAAGCTCTGGGCAAGGGACTCGATGCCCTTATACCTGTAGACCTTGCGGAAAATACCGCTAGTGTAAATACCGTTGTAGAAGATTCAGCTGTAAAAGCTGCATCCATTCCTTCTGCCAAGCCCGCACCATCAAAGCTTCCAGCAGGCATTAGCGTAGACGAAAACGGAACCCTGTGGGTGGACCCGGCACTCTTAAAGCCAAACCCCAGGCAGCCCCGCAAATACTTTGACGAAGAAAAACTTGCCGAACTTACCGAATCAATAAAAAAAGAAGGCATTGTAGAAACAATCGTCATCCAGGATTCTGGTGACGGTTCCTTTGAAATTATTGCAGGTGAACGCCGCACAAGGGCAGCAAGGGCCGCAGGACTTGAAAAAGTTCCGGTTCAGCTAAAAAAATATACAAACAGCCAAAAACTACGGGTTGCACTTATAGAAAACATCCACAGAAGCGACCTTAACCCTGTGGAAGAAGCCCAGGCCTATGCAGAAATAATGCAGACTGACGGCCTTACCCAAGACCAGGTTGCAGAAAGCGTTGGCAAAAAACGCTCAACGGTTGCAAACAGCCTTCGCCTCTTAAAGCTTCCAAACGACATGCTCAACGCACTTGCAGCAGGCTCCATTTCTCCCGGACACGCACGGGCACTTCTTAGCGTATTGAACCCCGCAGACCAGAAACTTCTATTTGACCGCATAACAAAGCAGGGGCTTAGCGTACGCCAGTGTGAGCAGCAGGCAACGGATCTGAACGGTGGCAAACGCGCTTCCAAATCAATACAGGCTCCAAAGGTGGCAGAAGACACCCGCGACCCCAACTACATCGCAATCGAGCAGAAATTCCGCGACATGCTGGGAACAAAGGTTCAGATGAAGGGCAGCTTCGACAAGGGCTCCATCACGATTGAATACTACAACCAGGCAGACCTTGACCGCATTTACAACGTGATTGTAAAAAAGTAAGCATAAAATATCTGTTTTTTTTTGGACCCGCTTTTGTTCGCAAACCCGCTTTCCAGGACTACGCTTTCGCTCCGGCCCGCCTGCGGCGGTCTGGCTGCGCCATCCTTCCAATCGGGGGTAGGCTTTATTATGGAAAGAAATGTTCTTTTTGCAAAGCAGTCATTTGCGCAAAGAATTGGGCGTAACCCCATAAGCCTTGCGGAAAGCTTTGCTAAAATACGAATCGTTTGCAAAGCCGAAACGGCTAAAGGTGACTGGCAGTACATGATCTACAACAGTAGAAATTCTTTATAAAGTTGGAACCAATGATGCAGCAGGTACACGCACACGATCTACAACAGTAGAAATTCTTTATAAAGCCAAAACGGCTAAGGAGCCCAAATGCTTCAATGATCTACAACAGTAGAAATTCTTTATAAAGCCAAAACGTGGTGCGAAATAAAACCCCCATTTATATCTACAACAGTAGAAATTCTTTATAAAGCCAAAACCTTCTTCCGCTACAAGTTCATTCTCAATCTACAACAGTAGAAATTCTTTATAAAGCCAAAACATCAACCAATGACCTGCCCATGCCAAATCTACAACAGTAGAAATTCTTTATAAAGCCAAAACACTCTTTTCCGGCAAATGAGACAGAATATCTACAACAGTAGAAATTCTTTATAAAGCCAAAACCGTTGGCGGTGTGTGCCATAACATCGATCTACAACAGTAGAAATTCTTTATAAAGCCAAAACGTGAGCTTTTATCCGCGACGCTATTAATCTACAACAGTAGAAATTCTTTATAAAGCCAAAACGAGTTGATACTTTACCCGGAAAGTTGATCTACAACAGTAGAAATTCTTTATAAAGCCAAAACAAAGATGGCCGAAGATGCCTTTGACTATCTACAACAGTAGAAATTCTTTATAAAGCCAAAACACAAAGCTTGACACAGAAGAGCTTAATCTACAACAGTAGAAATTCTTTATAAAGCCAAAACACGTGGAAATAGTAGAGCTGACAAAAATCTACAACAGTAGAAATTCTTTATAAAGCCAAAACGGATGCAGTATCTGGAAAAAGCTGCAAAATCTACAACAGTAGAAATTCTTTATAAAGCCAAAACTTTTGTTTCCCAATTTCAATCAATTTATCTACAACAGTAGAAATTCTTTATAAAGCCAAAACCATTCCAGCATTGGGAACGGTAGTTGTATCTACAACAGTAGAAATTCTTTATAAAGCCAAAACATGAGACAAATCAAAGGCCGACTTAGATCTACAACAGTAGAAATTCTTTATAAAGCCAAAACCCTTTGCGATGTACAACAGTACTGTATCTTGCTGTTTTTTGCATTTGTTACGGTCATAATTGACAAAAATGCCTGTTTTTTCATAAAAAACTCCAGTAAGACACAGGGTTTGCAACTTTTAGCCAATTACAAAGACTTCTTTCTCTTCGTTTTTGGCATAGCCGTAGCATGTTTTTTTGCATGTTTCCGACATATTAAATATAATGATAGAATCCTCTTCTGTAAAGGCTTTCATATATGTATTTTGAATTTCCGCTTCAATATTTTTCAGTACAGTGTCGCTATTACTTATTTCAAAAACAGAATATTGCAGACGAAATCCAAACTTTGAAAGGTATTTCGCGAATTTCGTGCGAATTTTATCATTACTAATATCATAACTAATTAAAAGCATTATTTTGCCTCTTCATCCTCAACTAACTCAAAAATCGGAAAATCCTCCGCCCCCTTATTTTGCATAAAAGCCCGGTAATAAGATTGTAGATAAATGAAAATCTCATTTTTGTATTCCATAAGTGCTTCCAAAATTAATCCTACATATTTTTTTGAATTTTTCCATGGCAGAATATACTGATTCTGATTTTTCCAAAAATCTTTCTCGCTTACCTGCCCTAGGTTCATTGCCTTTAAAATTGCAGCATCCACAATAGGACGAAACGGTTCTTCCAAATCGCAAACAAGTGATTTTCTATGAAAAAATTGAGTATGCAGAATTCCAACATATACATCAAAACCATACATTTCAAGCAGTGCGTTTATAATATTAAAAAGAACCGTGTAGCCAATATCCATTAGCGTATTCGTCATGTCGCATTTCGTTCTGGGCTGGCGGCTTTTCCACTCATACTCAACGAACAAAGATTTAAAATAAAGTTTCGCACTGATTCCTTCTATTCCCATTATCTCCTGTACAGACAACTCTTGCTTTAATACATCTTTTTCGAACTGCTCAAGTTTCTTTATGACTTCTTTTTCTTCTTCTGTTTTCTTTCGCTTTTTTTTCAAGAGAGCACATTGATTATGAATTTTATTTGATATGACATGCGCCGCGACATCAGTTTTATCATACTCATATTGCCTTTTTCTAAGCAAAACATTTCCCTCTGCTTTTGAAGGAAGCATTGCAGTAACCCTAAGATTTGGCGTCATAAAAACAATTGAAAAACCGAATTTCTTAGATCGGTCTAGTAATCCTGTTGTAAGGCAATAATCTCCACAGACGAACAAAATGAAAAGCCGATAACAAGTTGACTGATGCTTTACCTTTCCCTCTGCATCGGTAATCAAAAGATTGTCATTTTTAAAACTGATTTTCTCCCCTTCATCGGTAAAAACAAAAGCAATTTGCTTGAACTCAAAATCCCGAGCACTCATCATAATCTTGCTCCTTTAAAACCCGCCGCAATACGCCTTTGGTGCAAGAGGTCTGTCACAAAAATCATTATAAATGCAGTGGTGGCATTTATCCGCAGTTTTAGGTTCGTAAGAAGATGGATTAAAAGTTTGCATAGCCTTGTTCGTCGCCTTGAATTTTGCAAACATTTCCATGTCTTCTTCTGGAAGCCTTACAGAATAAGTTTTATTGTCAGTGCTTGAGTAAAAGCGCATTGACTTTACCGTGTAGCCCATTTCCCTAAGGCAAAGACATTGAGCATAAAGCTGAAAAACATAGCCGTCATAAATTTTTTCGATATGATTTTTACGCTCAGTAAGAAGCCCCCTTTCTACATCAAACAAATCAATTTTCCCACACAGATTGTATTCGCCAGAATACACGTCCATTCCCTGCAAAATATTTTTATGCGTTGAGTACCGCCCTTCATCTATAGCTGCATGAGCCGCCTTTCCATCCAGCTGCGCACTCCCATAGTACATTCTCTCCGACAATTGTCCATACAGCTGATGAAAATAAATCGAAAGAGGGCAAAAGACAAAATCATTCAGATAACTGATTTTTAAGTAGAGTTCCATAAGCCTCCCTACTTTCGCCCGCTTTTCTTTTTTGCTTCTTTTTCTACAGCCTTTATCGATTCCAAATAAGCCTTTTCAACAGGAGAAATTGTAAGAACTTGATATTTTCTATATTCTTCCGTTGCTTTTTTTATAGCTTGCTCATGGCTTATTTCCCCAGCTCCTTCAAGCAGTTTTCTTTTTCCAGAACTTAAGACAGAATCAAGCTGCTCCACATAATCACTCATATACATTGGACGGTGTTCTATCGCATTGATTTCAGCAATGTCAAAATAACCTGAAACAAGATTGTTAAGAATCTTTAATTCAGATTCAGAAAGATAATTTTTTGCAATCTTAACGTCTTTTATAGATGGAAGCTTGCCTTCAAAACTTGTCAAGCCCATAAATGGCTTTTGAGAATCTGCTCGTTCATAAATAACTTCTGCAGCAGTATGCCCATGAGCCGCATAATGAAGTTTATTCTGCACCAACTTAAAAAACTGTATTGATTCATCACTTTTAGGATTATAGTCCACACTTGTCGCGTATAAATCAAGAACTTGACGATATAAAACCTTTTCTGATGAACGAATATCGCGGATTCGGTCAAGAAGTTCTTTCCAATATGAACCGCCACCGTTTCCTTTGAGTCGTTCATCGTCCATAGCGAAGCCTTTTTTGATATATTCCTTCAGAACTGAGCTTGCCCAAATGCGGAATTGTGTTCCTCGAATGGATTTTACGCGATAACCCACAGAAATAATTACATCAAGATTGTAGTATTCAATATTTCGAACTACTTCTCGTCCGCCTTCTTTTTGAACCGTTGCAAAATTTGCAACAGTTGAAGCTTGCAGCAACTCTCCTTCCCCAAACACATTTTTTATATGCCTAGAAATGGTGGATTTGTCGCGCTGAAAAAGTTCTGCCATCTGTTCAAGAGAAAGCCATACAGTTTCATCTTGAAGATTTACAGAAAGTTTTGTTATACCATCTTCAGTCTGATAAATTACAATTTCGCCTTTATTCTGCATAACTTTTCTCCTGAGCAAATTTGAACCAGTCGACATTTGAGATTTTCATGTCAAATTTCTTTAATTCATTTTCACTTGCAGCATCGAATCGCTTAAGCAAGCTTAATCCTTTAAGTGCGATATGATATGCACCGTTTGCGTCAGCATCGACAGGCATCTTTGCATTTTCACCTTTTTTGAATTCTTCACGTGAATCAAAGAAAGTGCCGTCATCTGCCATAACTGGCGAAATGATATAATCTTCACCTGTCTTTGCATTAGAATTACGCATCTGCAAAATAAGCTTGAAATTATAAAGAAGCCTATCCCAGAAATCAGCAATCTCTTTTGAAGGCTTTGCTCCGTCTTTTAGTTCCGCGCCTATTACCATAATTGAATCAATCAGATTGTTACCTGACATATATTCAATGCCAACAGACTCTAATGAGGCCTTTATTTTTTCAGTAGGCTGAACATCTTCATAAGATTTTGTTTTTGATAGGTAGACAATTCTTTTGTCTTTGGAATAAACAGACCATTTTGTCCGTTTCATTTCTTCTTTTGCCTTGCCATCAAAATTCTTATAGTCGAATGTGAACACAAAAGAGCCAGTTGCATCATCAAAATGAATATCATCAAACTTGCTGAAAAAAGCACGTTTCTTGTGAACATTCGTCAAATCTTTAAAATTTGACATGCTCGCAAAGCCGGTTTTAGGGTCAATTTTAGATGTATATCCCGCCGGAACATAGAACAACATGCCAGACTGCTTGCCAAGCTTCTGGAAGCTCTCAAACTGCCCCGCAAGCTGATAACCATTTAAAACACCGCCTGCTTCTGTTAAACCCCTGTCTTTAAACACAAGATAGTTAAGCTTATCAATAAGCATGTGCTCAAATTTCTGATAAACCTGCTTTTCCACATGAAAACGGCCACGCTTAAAGCCAAAGTTCAAGTCTTCCATAACAACAATAGCATTATACTCAACCATGAGTTTTGTAAGCTGATGAATGACAGCAGAAAGATAACCTTCTTTTAATTCAGCAATTTTTCCGATTGCCTGCCAGCTCTTTCTTGCAGCGCCACGGACTTTTTCTCTCTGGTCAAGTTTTTCGTGATAGTTTACTTTTATAACCTGTCCGTTTTTATTGCGCTCAACTTCATTAAAAGTAAACTGCTTTATGATTTCGCCTTTCTGATTTATGAGTGAAAGATAAATAAGATGGCGTTCACCGCGGTCAAGCCCAATTACATTTACATCCGGGTTATTCTTTAAGAATCTGCGGACATTCTCGTTTATATATGAGTTTCCAGAAGCCTTAAAGTTGATTGTCAGCGGAACATGAAAAAGGAATTTCGGCTCGGTATAATGCCGGTCTTTTATAATGTCATGTTTAGCCTCTTTTATCACAACTTTATGTGAAGCCTTGTATTCGGTGGCCTCTTTTGAAAGACTTTCAAGTTTGCCGTTGGCGTTCCGATATATTTCATCATGTATTTTTTCAGGAATCGGTTCACCGTCCTTTGTTATTCTGTTTACAAGATAAGAACCTTTTGCATGAATTACAGGCTCTTTTATTCCTGCCGGACGGTAGAAGAGCTCCGCCTCCCCATTCAGTTTCAGCACAACATTTTTGAGGTTTTCTTCGCTGAAAAGATTTTTCCAGTAAAGCGTGTGCATGTTAGGCATTCCACTTGCACCCGGTGCAAAATCCTTGTTGTAAATCTGAAAGAGGTAGAGTTTACCTTCAGAAACCATTTGAGAGATTGTTGCTTCTGGAATGTTGATAAATGAAAGCTTATAGCATGTTGCATTCAAATAATTATAAAACTCGTCCAAACTATCATAATTACTTGATTCCTTAAAATCATAATCATAAATAGAGGAACTGATATAAGATTGCAAAAAGGTTTTACAAAAGGAAATCCATATATTTAACGCTTCCTTATACCCACCCAAATCTCCTGTCTGCTTATAATATCCAATCTGAAACTTCTTAGGTCTTGTTTCATTGCTTTCTCGCTTTGGAACAAATTTCTCTCCATTCCAAACATGATTATTTAAAAACCAAATTTCTTTTGTAATAACTAAATCCAACTTGAATTTACTTTTATCATTTAGAATTATGGAATCTGTTGCACCAGATTGAAAATGTTTCTTCACTTCTTTTACTTGTGTCGAACATTTTGGAATCTGCTTTGTTGCATCAAACTGTTTATAAATCATCTTTTCATAACAAGCTTCATTGCCGCATTCATATTTTTCTGCAAACTTCGGTTTGTCTTTTGGATTCATAATGCCAAGATAATACATTCCGTCTTTTCGCATTAAAACAGAAGTATTTGCTTGTTCTTTGTTCAAATCCCAGCCGTCTGCTAAAGTCGGATTGTCAAAATTCAGCTTATACTTTTCAGGGTTTGCAGCTTTCTTTGTGATGTAGTTTCTAGTCTTGTTGTACAAAGAAATAACTTCGCTTAACGAATTATAAACGGTATCAAAGACTGCATAAAAAGCCGGATCGCCCAAGCCGTTCACCTTGAGCGGTTTTATACGGTGCAATAATTCCTGCACACAATCAAGGTAAATCTTGATTTTTGCAACATCTTCTGAATTATCACGCAAAGAATTGTTCTCTGAAACATTCGCAAATGCCTCATCCATAGCCTTACGTTTAGCCAAAATGTCTTCGCAAGATTCTCTTATAGACAAAGCAACAAGTTCATCGCCTTGCTTAAAAAGACCGGACTCTTTTTCATAATAGAATCTATTTCGGTGGTCAAAAAAATCTGTAATTCTAACATCTGTTTCTGAAACGTTCTCGCTTGAATATTCAAGAACGCTGTTTAATTCTGCAAGGCTGAAAACACCTTTTGATTTATTCTCGCCCTCGTCCCCGTCAATAGATTTTTGCCAGCGAGTTTTTTCCGCCTTTGTTGTAAAAACTTCATCAGCATATACGTTCATACGTGATTGCAGCCAAGACCAATCGCCTGTTAGAATTCGCGAAATGCTGTTTATGTCTTTTCGGTTTACATATATTTCCTGCAAATTCTGTGCTTTTATTGAAGCAAACAAATCGCTGCAAATATCAAGAACCGATTTTTTTTCATCATTAGATTTTGTTTCAAGTTTATCCGCGTATTCTGTTATTGAAGTCAACAATTCTTGGTCTGTGTTGATTGACTCAATCTTAAAAGAGAGGCTCGAACGGTCACTTAATATCTGCTTGAAAAGTGGAATCATTTTTATGCGCTTATTTTGCTTCGCAAAATCTTGGTGCTGCTGCCAGTAAAGATTCAAGAACTGGTTTATTCCACGCAAGTTTATGCCGCCCTCTTTTTCTGCAATTCCGCCCAAAATGTTATTATAAAAATCAATTCCGCGCTGATTCTCTTTTCCTCCTTGGCAAAGATATTTATTAAAAGCTTGAACAGTAAAAATATCAGCAAGCTTTTCTTTGCCTAAATATGAAGCAAGTTCTTTTTCCACATCGCTTATAACTTGTGGACATTTTTCCTGAATAATTTTGAATAAAGCGATGTTCTGCAGAAACTTTGGAAAGTTATCGTTTACAAGCCTGTAAGGAACAGCTGTTGGAATTGGTTCGGCTGAATAAACATTTTTTCTGTTTTCTTGAAAGCCTTTGAAATATGAAGAAAATCTTTTGAAGGTCTCTAGTGCTTCTTTGTTTATGTCTTTTGTCGAATTTTGTGTAAACCAGTCAATAAAATCTTTATCCTTATTGAATAAGTCACTCGGTGTTGATGCAGTTAAAGCTTTAAAACGTTTGTCACTTGTCAATTTTTTTGCAATTTGATCCCGAAGTTTTTTCTGTTCCGCCTCTACTTTTGAATCATCTGCTTTGCTTTTATTGAAATCTGACATTTCTTTTTCAAGCACAGTCCAATCAAAGCTTGCATTTTTTAGAACGTCATCGATAAAAAATTTGTGATAGTTATCAATAATCTTTTTTACGTCTTTATAATCATCAGCTTTCTTTTTATCTGATTCAAGAAATTTTCCTTTTTTAATATTTTCTTTTGTCTGGGCAACAGGTTTCAACTCAAAACGCAATGTCTTTGACAAAGTGTAAAGCTCTGTAAAATTACTAAAATTTTTATTCATGTCAAAACTCCTTTTGCACAAGTGAAAACAGATATTTACGTATTTTTTCAATACTTTTTACTATTATATCACAAGACCTGTCGCATATAATGCTACAGGATAAAAATATTTTAGTCACGCAACAACCGCACAATCTTGCAGCATAAAAAAGCGCGGCAGGCGCTGGAGGGGCGCCGGGGTTGCTTGCAGCCCTGGCGTTACCACAGAGCGGTAATGGAGCCGGCAGGCGGAACCCCGCAAGCACCACACACGGGAAATAAGAGTCAGCGGAAAAAACAACAGTCAGAGATGAAGCTGCCGCAAAATAATTCAACTAATTTTTCCTAAGCGAATTGGGCGTAACCCCATAAGCCTTGCGGAAGGTCTTGCTAAAATACGAATCGTTTGCAAAGCCGCACTTTATCGCAACCTCTTTTGCAGTAAGGGAAGTTTCTTCCATCATGAGTTTTGCCATGTAAAGACGGAATTCGGCAAGATAGCTCCACAAAAGAATTCCCATCTCTTTTTCAAAGACCCGGGTAAGATAGTCGGGAGAAACCCCGCAGTAAGCGCTTATGTCTTCCCGGGAAATCTGCTGTCCAAAGTTCTTGTTAATAAAAAAAACCGCACGCTTTACAAGCTTACCTGTCCTTGGCGGCAAGATGGCATCCTTTTTTTCCAGAATGCATCTTATGCGTTGCAAGAAAGGCTTTCCCAGGGCAATGGCGGTATTGCAAAGAATGGTGCGCGGAAAATCTGCAACAAGGCTCTCATTTCCAAAACCGTTAAAACTGTCGCTTATAACCATTATTGGCACATTCCTAAGCTTTTCGTAGCGCCTTACAGACTTAACGTCAAGGTCTTCCAAAGAGTCAAAAACCAGCATGTCGGGAATAAAATTGAACAAAATGCTGTCCAGAATCCTAACGGAAGAAATAACCTCCGTATCGTAATCTCGAGAAAGGCATACGAGCATCTTCTGGTCAGTCCCAACAAAAAGTATTTTCTTTCTTCCGTACATCAGCTATTCCGTACACCGGCTACCCTGCACACCGCAAAAAATGAACCGCAAAACGCAACCGCAAAACAAACCGCGCATCAGCACACCGGCATTCCCCGGCCCGCAAGACACCCACCGCAAAACAAACCGCACATCAGCACCAGGGAACGCAGCCAAACTGAGTGTCCGCAAAAGAAAGGAATTCCTTTATGCAAGAGTCGGCCTCTTTGTTCAGTTCAGAAAGCCTTACAGCCTTGGCATGGGAAGAAGAAGCCCCATTTCCAAGCTTAACAAGCGGGTTAACATAGCGCTTCTTTACGGAAACAGAAACGCAATAACTGTCCGGAAGCGGTTCCTGCGTATGCTGAACAACCTTCATGTTGCGGAAAGTGTGGTAAAGCCTGGTAAAAGACTCGTCAACATTATCCTTGGCAAGCGCATCAAACTTTTCCACAAGGGCCTTTTCGCTAATCGTAAAAAGTTGCTCTTCCGCAATCAGCTTGCAGTCAAGTGCCCGCGAAACAATATCCGCCAAAAGCTGCATGGAAACCTTGTCTTCGTTGTGCTGCAAAATCATGCTCACTTCTATAAATTTGCGCATATAGTCAAAAGCCGCCTGCTGGTCCAAAAAGCCAAGCTCTGGAAGCCCATCGGCATTCTCCAGAACCGCAACCTGGGAATAAAGCCTTTCAATCTCGTCCATGTTCCAAACTGCATCCAGCGAACATCCGCTGGGAAACATGTACTCAAGCCTGTCTGCGCTAAGACCGGGAATATTGTTGTCTGCAATTGGATAGCGGTGGTAGTCGTCAATCTCGTACTTGTAGATTCCGTAGCTAAACAGAAGCTCGCTAAGTTCCAAATCCTCGTTAATCATCTTCTGGTTGTTAAGCTCGGTACTCTCCTGGGTAAGCGTATCTCCGTTCCTAAAATCAATCACATGGCTAAAGGCCGGGGTAGAAACATCATGAAAAAGCCCCGCAAGGGTCTGTTTTTTGTCGTGGGTAAAATTCCAAACTATAAGGGCAGTCCCAACCGAATGTTCCAGGCGCGAATAATAAAAGCGGTTCTTAAAAAGCGGAGTCCAATCGGTTCCACACAAAAGCGTCACGCCGTCCAAGCGCTGCAAAATGGGAAGCCTTAAATACTCATCCAAAAAGTCAGGATAATCGGCGCACAGAATTTTATGGTAGCGCGCAGAATTAAAATCAGTAGAAATCCCCGTGTGTTTTAAAAAGCCCATCGCCAACCCCCTTATACTGCAATTCTATTTTTTTAATGCAAAATAAGCAAGTGGACCAGAAATTTCTCTTTTTTATTTTGGAGCATACTGCAATTTGAACCGGCGGTTAAAACTGCAAACCGCAACTTGCAATTTTTACCCGCTTTCCAGGGTTCCGGGGGCCCCTACCCCCTCCATTGCCTGGGGTTCGACTTGGGCAAAGCCCGCGCTCACCCACCACGGCAACGGCTCCGCCGCCCTTCCAATCGGGGCTAGGGGTTTATATGCACACAAAATTCGAAGCGCACTAATGGTATACCATTAGTGCTATTGACACAATAGCACTAATTCGATTTTCTTCGCTACGCTCGAAAATCGAATTAGGAAAAAAGAATGAGGATTGGTTTATGGCTGATATGGGCACAAAAGAAGCCGCAAAACTATGGGGTGTAACGCAAGAAAAAGTCCAGCGGTGGTGCAAACTTATAATTCTCACTGATAAAAGAATAACGCAGGATAAAAAAGGCAGTCCATACCACATTCCTCGTGACTATCCGAATCCATTCCTAAAATAAATTTATCAATAATCAACGGTAACAACATTCAGACGACTTTCTGCAAAAACAACTACAGAAATTATCTGAATTTGAAAAAAAATAAACAAAGAGGAGACAAAATATGTCAAAAGGTGCAATAATAGCTATTGTCGTAGCAGTGCTTTGGGTTATTGGGTTTTGTATGCAAAAATGCGAAGAACCAAAGAAAAAAGTTGAGGAAGAAAGAATTGAATCAAACAATATGGACGACTCAAACAACGACATAAAGAACTCATCTGGTACATGGTCAATGTTCAGATGTCAATATAATGGTAAAAAATACGATATTGGCGAACTAAAAAGTTATCCTAAAAAAATTGTTCTGAACGAAGATGGAACTGGAGTTATGTACTGGGAAGGTGCAAAAAATGTGAATTTCAATTGGAGTTCAGATAATGGTTATATGTCATTCTCAGGCACAGAGTTGAATATCCAACTAAACAGTCAAGGATATATTGTCTGTTCATGTGCTGCAATAAAATGGGATAATTTTGGGATAATTTGGGCAGATTTCTTCTTCCAAAAATAAAACCAACTTTAATGCATCCTGCGAGATAAAGATTAGAAGCACTTGATATTCTAATGCTTGAATATTAAGCATCAGAATCTGATAGCGTGATTTGTTGCTTCTGAACTTGTTGAAGATGAACTTTGTTTTGCACATACCAATCATCTGCATCATAATCAGACTTTGCGACATATATGCTTTTCATCACTCGATGCTTTTATAAATACATGCTCGGAATTCAGCTGTTCTTCTTTGATTTTGAGCATGTATTATTTGAGCATTCTCATTTTGTTGGAACTGTAGCGTATTATATAATTAGGCTCTTCCTTTTTGCTTGTCACACAGTTTTAGATATTGGTGTTGGAGTAAGCGTATAACCTATCGCACGAAGAATGTTAAACACAGTAGAGAAGGCTGGATTTCCGTCTGGCGACAAGGCCTTATAAAGTCCGTCTCTTGTAATGCCTGCTTCCTTTGCAGTTTTTGTCATTCCTCTTGCCCTTGCAACAGTATTTATTGCCCTAAGCAAATCTTCTGGACTTCCTTGCTTTGCATTGTAATCAAGATAACCTTGCTGAAGTTCTTCTGTATCAAGATATTCCGCCATATCAAATTCTGTTAATTTTTCCATGCTAAAATTCCTTTGCCATTTTTTTGGCTTTTGCTATATCAGAATCCTGAGTAGATTTGTCTCCGCCTACTAACAGGATCACAATTTCCTTACCATCATTTGTAAAATACACTCTGTAACCTTTACCAACATCAACACGCAATTCAAATACTCCATCCCCTACACTTTTTGAATCGCCAAAATTGCCCTGCTGCATTCGTTCAATTCTTTGACCTATAGCAAATTTTGCCGTATAGTCTTTTAATTTCTTAAACCATTTTTTATAGGTTTCCGTTTGAACTACTTTTACCATAACTCAATTGTATACTATAGTATACAAAAATTCAACTACTCGTTACATAAACCGTTAGCGCATCAGCAGTACACTTACATACCTTTTTGCCTTAAAAAAATCGTAACCTTGAAAAACATGCAGAAATGTTATATTCTCTCATAACTAAAATTTTAGGAGCAGAGCATGCAGATATTCAAAAAATGCATAAAAGTTGCGGCAGTCCTTATCTTTGCCGCAGCCATCCTTTCTTGTTCAAAAAAAGATGGTAGCAAGAATTCATCAGGCAGCGAAACAGATCAAGAAACAGAAAACCAGGAGTCTTCCTCAGAAGAAGGGGACGGAGACGAAGAAGGCGGAGAACTTTATACCGAAGACACTTTTGAAACCGTTTCAGAAGACGGAACAGCCACTTCCAGCAGCGGACAAAGCCCAGCAGCCCCAATTGTTGCAGAGGAATACAATACCGCAGGAATGATTCCAGTCGTAATGGTATGGACACCAGAATCCGGTGTTTACGAAGAAAACAAGAACGGCAGAATGGACTGGAAAGCCTCGGCAGCAGCAGGAACTGTCCTTTATGCCTTTAAGAATGCAAGCGGTGAGCCGGAAGAAAAAGAGGCAATCCGCACATACGACGGTCAAAAGCGCACATGGCTCCATGTAGTGTTCAACAACCAGGAAAACAGGTGGATTCAGAAAGACCTCGTTGCAGTACGCGGCACACCGGTAATCATCAGCGGAAGCGGAGATGCCCTTGCCTATGACCAGCCATCCATAGAAAACATCCGCGACGACGGCATCTACTATCCTCAGGATCAGATTGTTGCAAGAATCGGTTCAGAAACAGACGGATTCTATCAGGTTTACGGAAAGACGAGCGCAGGCTGGCTTCAGAAGTTCTACATTGAATCAGACTGCATCAAGTCCAACAGTTCAGAAATTGCCTGCGAAATGCTCCTTGGCCGTGCAGAAAACACTGCAAATGCAACCGTAAAGAAAGACCTCGTTGCAATCGCAAGGTCTGTAGGCAACAGCGGAAGCCTCTCATCTTCAACAGACTACAGGCTTTCTCAGATGGTAAACGCAACCAGCGACAAGGGAGACATTTCCGTTTCCACAGACAAAATAACCCAGATGGGCAACTGGTACGTAGCCTACGTAAACACAGGCGACGGTTCAAAAATATCCCTCCGCTTGCAGCCAACAACAGCTTCTGCAGTAAAGACAAAGTTGGACGACAAAACTCCTGTCTACTACCGCATGTCAGTTCCAGAGACAGGCACTGTTGCAGGCCAGAAAGGAAAGTGGCTCTACGTTACCACAGGAAAACCGGGAGAAGACACACCTTCCGCCCTTGAAAACGGCAACAAACTGGACATTTCCCCAACACGCTTTTCATCACACTCATACTTTGACTACACAAACGCTGTAGAAGGCTGGGCATTCAGCGCATGGATAAAAGACGGTGTCCTTGAACCAGCCCCAAGCTCTGGAACCCCAGACTTTGGAATAGAAGAATAAAAGACGGAGAACCAGTTATGAAAAAGACAATAAGAAATTTTATAATAGCTTTTGTTATGGCTGCATCAGGGGCAAACCTGTTTGCGGCAACAGCCTATATGCTCATGGCAAACGGACTTCTCTACGAAGAAAAAGACGGTAAGATGGCACAGGCCGCAAAGCTTTCCACTGGCACTTCCCTTGAAACTCTTGGCGGAGAAGAAAAAGACGGCAAAGTTCAGGTAAGCTATCAGGGCAAAAAGCTCTGGGCAAACAAGAACCAAATCTCTTCCATCCCGGACGGAGCAATGGCAATCATCGTAGAAGATGCAACCGTATTCGACGGACTTGACCTTGTAAACTGCGGAAAATCAGTTCTCAAGACCGGCGCACTCGTACTTTCTTGCGGAACTTCAAAGAAGGAACTCGCAACGCTTACAAAAATCCAGTATTACAACTACTCCATAAAGAGCGTAACAACCGGCTACATCCTCGAAGGCAAGTCTTCCACAGACAAGGCTATGCGCCAGGCAATGACGGTATTTGCAAAAATTAAGAAGGCAAAGACAAAAAAAGCCCAGGAAGCAAGCTTTAACAACCTTAAGAAGCTCCAGGAAAAATCTACAGAAGACATTTCTGCCATAGTAAAGGCCGCGGATGAATACCTGCACGGCGTAGACCTGGAAGAAGGCGGCTTCTACGATTTCTCTTCAACGCTCAGAATGGCAATCTTTGCAGACTCCAGCTCCACAATCAACATGAGGAGCAAGCCTGGAACAAGCGCAGACAATTCCGTAACAGCAAAAGTTGAAGGTCTTGGCAGCGGAAGCAACTACCAGGTTCTTCTTGCCCAGAAGCGCACAAAGCACACCCAGACAATCAACGGCATAACAGACTACTGGTACTACGGTAGGGTTGAAGGCGAAGACAAAGAAGGCTGGATCTTCGGAGCCTACCTCCACCTCTTTGACTTCTAACATTTGCAACATTAGCATACTAACAAAACACGGACTTGCTCGGCGGGACGTAGGAAAAAAGCAAGGAGGGACCCTTTAGGGAGGATTCCTTGATTTTTTCCGTTACTGGGACCCGCCGAACAAGTCCGTGTTTTTTTTACATAAGTTCTGCCCTTAACTAATTTTGCAAAATGCGCTATAATCTCTCAAATATTTTCTATAAACAAGGGAATCATATATGAAACTTAACTGTGGAATCGTCGGGCTTCCTAATGTTGGAAAGTCCACTCTCTTTTGCGCTCTCACAAAGGCACCTGCCGCCGCAGAAAACTATCCTTTCTGTACAATAGACCCAAATGTTGGCGTTGTTGACTTGCCGGATGAACGCCTTGATTTTATGGCAAGCGTTTTCCAGCCCAAAAAGAAAATTCCTGCTGCCGTAGACTTTGTAGACATTGCAGGACTCATAAAGGGTGCCAGCAAGGGAGAAGGCCTTGGCAACCAGTTCCTTGCAAACATCCGCGAGACAACCGTTATAGCCCACGTTGTACGCTGCTTTGACAACCCGGACATTCAGCACGTACGCGAAGACGCAAAGACAGATGCCCCTATCGACCCGGAAAGCGACATCCTTACCATAGACTTTGAGCTTGCACAGGCAGACTTGGACACAATCACCAAGAGACAGGAAAAAATCACAAAGCAGATACGTGCAATGGGCAAGGAAGAAGAAAAAAAACTTGCCCCTTACATGAGCGCCGTAGAAAAGATTAAGCCCCTGCTCCAGGACGGCAAGTGCGCCCGCATGGCAGACCTTACGGATGATGAGCGCGAGGCAATCTACGACCTTCACCTGCTTACGATTAAGCCGCAGATTTTTGTCTGCAACATAGACGAATCTACGATTGAATCCGGCACAAACAAATACGTCGAAGCCGTAAAGAAAATTGCCGCAGAAGAAAAATCCGAAGTGGTTGTTATTTGCGGAAAATTCGAAGCGGACCTTTCAGAGATTACCGATGAAGCAGAACGCAAAGAATTCATGGAATCCGTTGGACTTAAAGAAAGCGGACTTACAGTTCTTGCCCGCCAGGTTTACCACTTGATGGGTCTCCGCACCTTCTTTACAGGTGGAGCAGACGAATGCCGCGCATGGACAATTCACGCAGGAGACAAGGCGCCACAGGCAGCAGGAGTCATCCACACCGACTTTGAAAAAGGATTCATCAAGGCAGAAGCCTACACTGTTGATGACCTAAGGCAGTACGGCAGCGAAGAAAAAATCAAGGAAGCCGGAAAATACCGCACGGAAGGAAAAGAATACGTCGTACAGGATGGGGATGTGTTATTCTTTAAGTTTAACGTAACAAAATAAATGCTCATCAATATTTGAGGCTTTTACATTTATTTTCTTGGCTTTAGGTGCGCCAGTACGCACTTGCTGCCAAGGCTTCAGCAAACTGGCTTTTTACTGCACAAATGCAAAGCAGTTCAAGGCCAGTTTTTTTTTCAACGGCTCACTAAAAATTAGCCTAAGCCCCTTTCTTGGCATCAAGAATTTCAGCCGCTTCTTTTAAAAGGCTGATTATCGGAAGATGCTGAGGACAAACGCTTTCGCACTGACCGCACTCAACGCAGTCAGAAGCCTTGCCGCTCCTGTTAACAAGACCGGAATAGAAATTCTTTGCACGCCAGTCATCAGGATAACGCCTTAAAGTGTTAACCGTCCTAAAGACATCCGGTATGCTTATTTTCATTGGGCAACCGTCAGTGCAATACTTGCAGGCAGTACAGCCAATCTGAGGAATGCGCAAGATTTCTTCCGTCACTTCATCAATAATCTTAAACTCTTCGGGCGTAAGCGGCGCAAAATTAGTGAATGTCCTTATATTGTCATCCATCTGGTCTTCGCTGGACATTCCAGAAAGAATCGTAACAACTCCTTCAAGAGAACCAACGTAGCGCAAGGCCCATGATGCCACTGAATTATTGGGGCGCACGCTCTTAAATTTTGCCTCAATCTCCGGCTGCATGTTGGCAAGCATTCCTCCGCGAACCGGCTCCATGATAATCATAGGGATATTCCGTTTGTGAAGAATGTCATAAAGCTTTTGAGACTGAACCACAGGATTTGTCCGATCAAGGTAGTTAAGCTGAATCTGAACAAATTCCATCTCCGGATGTTTGTCCAACACCTTTTCCAACAGTTCCGGGCTTCCGTGGAAAGAAAAACCAAAATGCTTTATAAGACCAGCCTCTTTCTTTTTAAATCCCCAGTTAAAGCAGTCATATTTTTCGTATGAGTCATAATTAGCCTCTTCAATTGAATGGAGCAAATAAAAGTCAAAATATCCGGCAGCAGTTTTGGCAAGCTGGTCATTAAAAATACGCTCAACATCACTTTCCTGCTTCACTTCCCAAATTGGAAGCTTTGTTGCAAGCATAAAGCTTTCCCGCGGATAGCGCTTTACAAGAGCATCCCTGGCAGCTTCTTCCGAATGACCACCGTGATAGATATAAGCCGTGTCAAAATAATTCATGCCGGCAGATATATATTTATCCACCATCATCTTAACACGTTCAATGTCGATTGCCCCGTCCTTTTCCGGAAGACGCATAAGTCCAAAGCCA
>DFJV01000048.1 GCA_002373205.1 Treponema sp. UBA3662 | reverse complement strand
TGGTTCGACAGGCTCACCAACCGTGGTTCGACAGGGCTCACCAACCACTAACATTCATAGATTCTGAGTCAAGCTCAGAATGACAGCTCAAAAATTACCATTCCCCCGAATTTGTCACCCTGAACTTGTTTCAGGGTCTGTACCGCCATCCTCCCATGGTTCGACAGGCTCAGGGAACGTATTTGTTTCTTGCCAAAAAATATCGAGCCATGGAGGGCGGGTTAACAACGTGCAGAATTGCAAAGCGATTCTGCAATCCCGAAAAAAATCCACGGAAGGATTTTTTTTCGGGCAAGCTCAGAATGACAGTTCATTTAACATTCGACAAACTGGCATTTGCTGGCCGCCTAGTTAAAGGCATACCTATAGCCTAGGGTAAATTCTATAGAAGAAAAATCAAAACCGCTCGTGTACTTGTAATATTTTCCGTTTTGCCAGTAGGAGCAGTCAAAATACTCGTCGTAAGAGGCATTTTCCCATGCGGCAGACTTTGCACTTCCTTCCATGGTTTGCAAGGCAGTATACTTTGTTGCAAAAACCAGGCTGCTTTTCTTGGAAAAATTATATGCAAAGTCAAGTTCAGCCCTTATTCCGCCAAAATTGTCCTCAATTTCATCAAGATAATAGACCCCCGTAACAAAATGGGAATCCAGCGACTGAACAAAAGTCCACAGGTTCACCGCCAGAGAAAAGCCCATGTCCAGCTTTGAGGTAATTTCCATGTTAAAGCGGCCGCCAAGCCATGCCTGGAGCACAGCCCTCTCAAGGCTAAGCACTTCGCCACCGCTCATCTCTATATCATGGCTATTGTCTGCATCGTTGTAGCTTCCGTAGTAGCCGCTTGCTTCAGTTACGTTCGTGTTGTAATAGGAACCGGATGCCCCTATGGCAGAAAAAGAAGAGTGGGTGTAGGAAAGTTCCGCAAAGGGGGAAAAAGAGAGCGAGTCTGCCACCTTGAACATATAGGAAAGTTCCCCGCTAAAACCATAGTAGTAGTTTGTCTTGCAGTCGCTTTCCGTAAGATGTGTCTTTATGTTTGCATATTCATCCGGGCAGTTGGGAAAGTCCGAAACGTTAAACCAGTCGGAGTCAAAAACAGAGCCACACCTTGCAGGAATTGCAGTTCTTGCGCTAAAAGAAAGGTAAAGGTTTTTCCAGCCACCTTTAACTTTTGCCTCTGGAATAAAAAGCGGTTTTTGTTCCCAGCAAAGGTAGCTAAGGGTACGCCTGCCGGCAGAATCCACGTTCAAAAAAACGTATTCGCCCTGTTCAGCAAAGCGCAATGTTGCGTCCGCCTCCACAGAAAAATGAAAGTCCGAGGCTTTTGCATACACGCTTGGGCATGTTAGCAAACAAAAGAGGGTAAATAATAGTAGAAACAAAGGCTTTCTACCCCCCCCCACGCATTCAATCCTATTCATCCTTATCTTCCTGCTGAATTTGCTGAATTCCATCAGCTTCATTTATGGGTTCAAAGGGGTCAACCTTAAAAATCTTTGCAAACTGTTTGCGTACTGCTTCCATGTCGCGGGGATAGGGAGCGGTAAAGTTCATTTCGTGGCCAAGACTGGGGTGTTCAATCCTTAGGCTGTAGGCATGAAGGGCAAGGCGGCTAAGGAGAGGCTTTTCTTCCTCCACGTCTCCGTTCCACTTGCGCTTAACGTCGCTAAGGCGGACAGGCTTCTGGTTTCCGGAATAAAGCGGATCGCAGACAATGCTAAGCCCAAGCGATGCAAGGTGAACACGGATTTGGTGGGTGCGACCTGTTCGTGGGCAGGCTTCTATCCAGCTGTAGGGGCCGCAGTTGCCAATCAGCCTAAAGTCCGTTATGGAAACTTTTCCTCCACGGGGGTTTACAATCGTGCGGTGGCGGGAATCTCCGTCCGGTTCAAGCTTTAAGTCCACTGTTTTTTCTGCCCAAAGGGGATGGCCGTTAACAAGGCAGTGGTAGGTCTTTTTTACCCCCCTCTCTTCAAACTGAATGCTAAGGTTGCGGTGGGCTTCCGCATTCCGGGCATAAATTACAAGCCCGCTCGTGTCTTTGTCTATGCGGTGAACGGCAAAAAGTTTTCCAAATTCCTTGGACGCTTCTGTATCAAGGCGAGGAGCATCCACATCATAGCGGTCCTGGGCAACCAAAAGCCCAGAGCGCTTGTTAAGGACCACAATGTCGTTGTCGGAGTAAATAACTGTATAATTTGGCACGGGTTTCATAAGTGCAGTATATACTATAGTTTGGAAAAGTTCTATAGAAGAAAATAAACCGTCATGCCGAACTTATCGGTACATCTGTCATGCCGAACTGCTACGCCACATTCGCACGCCCTTGCTACGAATGTGGATTCGGCATCTCTTTACGATAAAGTTAATGACATTGGCTTTATTGGCCACACTTTTTATTTGAAAGAAGGTATTGTATTAAAACCCCACGCAATTCATTCAGAATTTTACATGACAGTATTATCGTTTCCCCACCTTCACCTTTCCCATAAACTTGAAAATCATCAGAAACAACATAACTATATATTTTACCATCTTCCCCTTGTATAGTCAGACAATAATACCCTTCTTCTGCCTGTGGACACAAAAACATACCGCCAACATCAATTCTTTGAGCCTTGCTTATCTTTGAATCAATTTCAAAAATAATGTCTCCGTCATAAAAATCAATTATTCCGTCCTTGCCCTGCAAAGAAATTTTCATCTTACCAGCAAAAGCCGCATTGCAAAATATTGCCCCCAGCAAAAATGTTAACAAAACAAACAGCTTGACTTTCTTTGTAAGCATCGTAACTCTCCCACTTTGCTACTACGGTTATAAAAAATCCAATTACTCATTAATCTTAGAAAAAATTTCTTCATCTATTGTCCCAAAATCTGGTTCGCATCGTATAACAACAGTTCTGCTTTCTGGAGTTGTCCAGACCCCCATGCGTTCAACTGCAATATCTTTGATTGTTAATGGATCAAGCTGTTCTTGACCATGAGGATGGAATTTATGAGCATACCTTATCAAGCCCTTCCCCAGACCAAGCATTCCATTTTGTGACAAAGAAAGTGTAACATAACAATTTTTAATTTCTTCACCTGTTTCCTTATCAAACACCTGCACCTCAAGAATGTTGTCATTGTCTTTCTGATAATCCTCAACATCATCAAATTCAGGATTCAACTCAACCTTATATTTCATTCAGACAGTCCCTCTTTTATTGGCATAATCTAAAACAATTTTAACAAAGGTTACTGTGGTGCGTCAATTTCCAGTGCAAGCTTTAGAACCCTGGTCATGTCGTTTGTAACATTCGCAATTTGGCGCAACTCTTCCTTGTCAAAAGACGGAATGTATTTTTTGTCTGTATTATTCATCGTCGGAAGGTTTGCCCCATACACAAATTTAGAATATAAATTTGTGCAGGAATCTTTATTGCCAACAAAATCACAATTTAATGTCTTTGCAATATCTCCCACAACATTCCATTTGTCAAGAAAAAGAGAACAATCAGAAATTGTTGTTTCATCAAAATTCAAAGTCCATACATTTGCTTTTTCATTGTATTTATGCATGCAATAATTTTGTACATCATCAAAAGAATGAAATACTAACAGCTTATTATCATTAAGCAAAAAACTGTCATAATCAAACCAAATTGAATAATAACTTTGAGCAAAAAGAATAATATTTATTATAACAACAGTAATATCCTCATTCAAATCTCTACCTCCCCATTTTTTATGCCTCAAAAATAACATGCAAAACCTATTAATATCTTTCTAAAACCCATTTTATTGTCTCCGTTTTTTATCTTCACTCATACCATGCTTTTTTTGACTGCCTTGCAAATTGAAGACGTAGAATCCAGACGACTAAAGTACATCGCCATAAAAACAACGCCAGTCCACTTTCATTTCCTTTCCAATCTCTGCCAATATGCATCTATGAAATTCAAGTAAGCTGGATGCGTCCTTAAGGCTTGGCGGTTCCAAGGACAGAACATCATCCTTGTTTTGGATTCTTACTACAATTTGTTTGCCAGGAATTACAATCTTAAATTCATTTACATAGTCGTAAGTAGGTGCTTGGCCACTTATTCTTTCCAGTCGCCCAAAGCTAGATTGCAAATCCGACACAGCTTTATATTCAAATGAAAAATTTCCTGCTTTTGACTTTTGCTTAAATTCCGGTTCGTTACTATTGTTATAAAAAGCTTCCGTTAAAAGAGCATTGTACGAAACAAAAACCTTTCCATCGTTCAACTCTGCGTTATACTCAAGCGACTGAAGTCCATTCGGCTTATACGAATAGTAAACCATGGGAACCTGCTTTACATCATCCTTGTTCACACCAGAGCCTGCTTCAACCCTTGTATGCCCGCACCCACAAACAAAATCAAAAGCTAACAATAAGATTACTGACAACAAAATTCTCTTCATAAAAAGGCTCCGTTTTAGGATTATTATAGCACGCTTTCTTTTGGATGGCTACAAACGGTTATTTCTTCAAACAATCATTCTGTATATTCTTGAAAAACTTCTATTCCAACATCAATTCCCAAATCTGATAATTCCTTTGAAATTTCAGATGGAATAGAAAACGCAACATGTTCTTTTGTATAGATCGCACAATAATAAACAATCCGTCCTTTTTCTTTTTTTAGTTCAAAGAACGATTTCTTTTCCTTTAACATGTTTAATACAACCCCATTTGCTTCTTTTAGCGGCTCATAAAGATCTGTAAAATTTTGTAGCGGAACAATATCGTAGCAAACATAAGAATCAACGTATTTTGAAGGAAGCCTTTTACCATCCCCACGAACAATATTCTCTCCTACGGTATGTTTTACATCCGAAGCTCTGTTAAACAAAGCCTCCAACTGGTCACCTGTAAAATGCGGATCCCAAACTTGCAATGATATAGAAATAGAATAGTTCATTCTTTGTGCCTCACAAATAATTGAATTCTACAATATTTGACTCGCCCAAGGGACCTAAATACTGAATTGTATACACTTTGCCATCTTGCAATTTATAGTATTTTTTTAGGCACGTAAGGCAAACAGTGTGGCTCTTTCCAGGTTTTAAAATTAAACATTTTACTTTTTCTGGTTCATAATCAATATCCGCCTGCTTGCCCTCATACTCGATTACTTCATCGTTTTTATCGATTATTTCAAACCAATCACCAAAGAATTCTTCTTCGTCATTTGGAAATAAAAAAACAGGAATCTTAATTACGTCATTACTTATATTTGTTATTGTCATCTTTAATTCAACATTCTTGTTTATACTTTTCGCCGACAGTTGAATTTTGCAGTCCACCCTCGAATATATTCTGGAACCATTATTCATCTTAGCAGCTGTTAGGAAAAATACAGCAATCAAAAGCACTATAAAAATACTATTTATTCTTCTCATAAAAACCTCCTGCCTAGCGCATTCACACAAGCTAAAAATGCGCATACAAAAGCCACTCATCATAATGCGCAGAAAGAAGCCGGTATGCAAACCAATATTTTTTCTTGGTTTCATTGTCTTTTGTTTCTATAGTGGAAATAAGTGACTTTTCTGTTTCCCTGGTTAATTCAATAAACTTTTTGTCGGCCACATCAAGTTTTTCTTTTAGCTCTTCCGACACTTCTTCTTTACCTAACAACTCTTCTACTTTTTCCCTTGTGTACAAGGCCAACAGATAATCATCTATACCGATTTTTTCCCACTGCAGATAACCCTGAGTCCTTTTTGACCACCTTTCAATACATTCTTTTAGCGTAGGCGGCTTTCTCTTTGGCATCCTCGCAAAAAATTCCTTCAAATCTTCATCTTCAGTCATCTTTTTTCACCTCCTTTTGAAACCGTCTCTATCATTCTTGAATATAGGTTATATTCACCTTTATTTATTGCCTTTGAAAAGGAAAGGCCACAAAGAGTCGCTACTTCATTCGGATTAAAATTTTTGCCAGACAAAACAATATCAATATAAACCTTCATAAATATTTTTCCTAATCATGCATATTAACTTTTAATGGAGTCTTTACGGTTACTGTTTGCATCCTGTTACTTCAAAATGTATCAAACCTATATTTTATAATTATCTGCGAAGAATCAAAATTTTTTATTTCCACTGGAACATAATTAATAAAGCATTGATCCGAATACCAATCAATACTTAAATTTTTAGAAAATTTATTCTCCAAATCAATTCGAATATTATTTTTCTGTTCACTTGAAGATTCAGAAATCAAAATATATGCCTTTCCTTTTATTTCCCCAAGAACTTCAATATTTAATTTGAATACGGATTCTTTCTTAGGGTTCTCCAAAGTTATTTCTTTTGCTGACATAACATCTGTAATAACGTATGATTCAGAAGGTATGGTTTTACATGAAGCAACACAAAAAAGCATGACGTAAATGAATAGCTGCTTGATTTTAGTATTCACTTATAGACCTCCAATATTTATATTAGCCACAAAAAATTTGATTAAGAATCCAACCCCAACGCAAACTTTAAAATTCTAATCATGTCGTTTGTAACATTCGCAATTTGGCTTTTTTCTTCCTCGTCAAAAACAGGAATGTATTCTTTTCCAGACGTATTCAGAGCCGGAATGTTTGAACCGAAGACAAATTTTGAATACAAGTCCGTATATTCATCAAGATTTCCTACAAAATCAATTTCTAAGGTTTTTGACAAATCATCAATAATATTCCACTTGTTCAAATAATCGTTATAATCATGATAATCCAAAATATCAAAATTATTTGATACAAACGACGGGTTTTGAAAATGCTCCATTTTGCAATATTCTTCCATTTTTTCCTTTTGAGAAAAATATACAAGTTTTTTATTCCTGTCGGTCAGAAAATAATCTTTATCATCTGTACACCATAGTAAATAACGAGAAATATTGCAGAGTGTAAATTCTATGATGCAAAATTCGGTTTCATTATTCAAAACAATAGCCACCTTTCCTAGTATAAATCAAATCTTTGAATTTCCAAGCAAATTGCATCATTTTCTTTACAATCGCCAGGGGCAAGTTGTGTATCAATGGTAAATAAAAATTGCTTGGCTGTTACTAATCCTTCTTCCTTGTTTATTAAATGACCAATAACTTTATAATTATATTCTCCAATTTTTTCGATTTTTTCCTCATTATTTTCAGAAACGATAATGTTAGTAACGGAAAGAGTATGTAAGGGAGAATCAATTTCCTCTCCCAAAGAATGTTTTTTCACATCAGAAAAACAAACAAGCTCTGCTTCACCGCTTTCTAAAGTTAGAAAACATTCATTACGGGTTGTATCTAAATATTCTATTCTTTTGATTTTCAAAATCCATAACCTCCAATTGGCATTGGGTCGCTAGATGTGCGGGAATAATGTATTCATAACAGTATCTAAGTGCAAATACATTTTGTTAAATCAACGCACCCCGCAGCAAGCTACGGGGTATGAGTTCCTCATAAAACGAATCCCCCTGTATCAAAACATCCTTACGCGAACCAACGAGGTGTGCGTTGTTCTTAAAAGGTATTGCAGTCAGGGTTGAATACCCTTATTCCGCCCCAAGGGGCGGGGTATTCAACCCTTCCGCGCGAATCAAAATAATCTATCTCTGCAAATTTCTCTAGCGTTGATTCATCCATACCTTTTTCTTCAAAGGTAATATGATTGGCTTCAATTTCAAATGTCCATATAATGCTGTCGTATTCTTTAAAGACTTTTCCTAGCCGCCCTTGGAGTTTTAGTACAAAACCATTTTTTGTTTTGTTTAATTCCCCTGCCTGAAGGTCGCCGAATCCTTCTCCATTAAAAATTTTTGAAAAGCATTCCTGAGAATCAGGAGTAATCTTCCTTATTCCAGAAAGCTTGATGATTTCAATTTTGGAAGTTCCTGTGCTGCACCATATTTGTCCGCATCCAGTTAAAGGGCTCATTAACATATTAATTAGATTATGATCATGCAGCCCCAAATTATCTTGCACTTTATAAAAATCGTTCATAATACTTTTTCCTTTGCCTTGCTTACGCAGAGGGTCAATCTGAGGCCATATAGCGTACAGAATTGTTGACCACTTATGAAATTATACAAATCAGTTTAATGAATTGTCAATGGAAAGGAATTTTCTACGCTATTCCAGTATGGTTATTTCTACGCGGCGGTTTTGGGCCATGCCTTCTGGGGTGGAGTTGTCGGCTATGGGTTTTGTTGCGCCCCAGCCTTTGCAGATGAATTTTTCGGCAGGGATGCCTCGCTTGCTAAGTTCGCTGGCAATGGCACGTGCGCGTTTTATGGAAAGGGACATTTCTCCAGAAGGATTGCCTGTTGATGCGGTGTGGCCTTCTACGAGGAATGAGGAATCTTTTGCGTTAAGAAGGACGCTTGCAATTTTGTCCAGGCGCTCTTTTTCGCTTTCCAAAAGCTGGTCGCTGTCCGGCTTGAACTGAAGGTTCTTTATGCTGATTTTAAGTCCGGCGGGTGTTTCTTCCACTGGAACTTCTGCGGGGGGAAGCTTTTCTTTTTTTACCGAAGTGATGATTTTTTTGCGGTCCACGGCTGGAGGATAATTTGTAAAGAGGGAGATTGTTCCCTTAAAGTCTACCTTGCGGCCGTCTTTGTAAAAGAAGGATTCGTCTACGGTGTCGCGGACAACAAGGGCAGCCCCACTTTCCTTACTGATGGCTATTGTTGCGGAATGGGAGCCAGTTGCCCTGTCCAAAAGAGGGTCTCCTTCTGTGTCTGCAGGAACTTCTGCCGCAGAAAGGAAGCCGTAGCGGGTTGCCCACTTTGCGCTAACAATGTACACTTCCGTTCCGTTGTAAACATCGTCTTTTAAGTAGGTGTATTCAGCGGTAAAGGGGATGCGGGTAAATTCCCCGGTGTTCATGGGGTCTACCACGCGCACAGAAGAAGCAGTCCATTTTTCTCCCTTGGAAATTTTTTGCTGGGGGTAGCAAGGAAAGCTTCTAAAGGTAGGGTAGCCGTTGTCCTGAATCATGGTAAAAGTGCCGTCGGATGCTATTTTGAATACAGAAGGAATTGCATCGTTTATTCCGGGCAGCTGTCTTTGCATGTTGCGCCTTGTTTCTTGCCAGACGTAAAAATTACCGTCGTAGAGGTTTTCTTTTTGCACGATGAAAGAGCGGATTTCGCGGCTTAAAAGCCCGGTGTACTTGCCGTTGTCGTACCTGCGCAAGTCCGTGCGTTCGGTAAAGGTGTAGTTTCCGCTTCCCTTGTAGCTGATTGAATTCTGAGCTGCAAGAAAAGCAGGTGGCAATATTATAGAAGAAAATGCAAAAATGGCAGCAAAGAAGTGTTTTTTCATAAGGCCTCTAAAATAAAAAATACAAAAGAGTAAACGGTTACAGATTATTTGCTAACAGTGCGAGAGTTCGGTGCCCGCATTCCCGCACAATTTCTCGTTTATGCAAAAAGACACGGTAACGGATAATTGCAAGGTAGTAAAGAAAATATTCCTAAAAATATTAAACCACGGCAGGGATTGGAGGGGCGGCGAAGCCGTTGCGAAAGCAATGGAGCGGGTAGGGTCCCGCGGAACCCCGGAAAGCCCCTAGCATATAAAAGCGCCGCACTTTTATTTTTTAAGAAATTTAATCAAAAAATTATTGATTTTTCACGAATATTGTGTAAAATTCATGTAGGTTTAAAATGGCGACATTATTCGATATTGCACAGATAACGGGATTTTCTCTGGCTACGGTTCAGCGGGTGCTGGAAGGAAGGGATTCAATTGGTCAGGAAGCACGCAACCGCATTTTTTTAGCCGCAAAGCTTACCGATTTTAAGTACGGAAAGGCAGAAAATGATGGCGGGGCAAAAGAGGCTAATTCCAAGCTGATTGGGGTTATTGCAGAAAAAGAATCTTTTACGAACGGTCTTGAGCATCCGCTTTTTGGCGGAATTGTAAACAGCTTTAGGAATATTGCCTACAAAGACGGCTACGACCTTATTTTTATGTCCAAGGAGATGAATTCTTCCATTTCTTATATTGACCACTGCAAGTCGCGCAAAGTGGAGGGCATTCTTATACTGAATTCCGTTTACGGTGACCCGGAAATTACCAGTCTTGCCTCCAGCGGAATTCCATGCGTGTCTGCAAACGAATTTATTCCGGGAATATGCACGGTTGTTTCCGAAAACAAGGATGCCGCTTTTCATGGGGTTGAGTATCTTATAGAAAAAGGCCACAAGAACATTGGCTATATTGCAGGCCCCTACCTTGTAAATTCACCGGCTGCCATTGAGCGGGGTGAAGGCTACAAGATGGCTATAAAGGCTGCGGGCTTAAAATACAAGAGCGAATACGTGGAAAAGGCTGCACTTTGGGAGCTAAAGCCTGGTTTTGAGGCGGCAAAGAAGCTTTTTACGCGTGCCCCGGAAATTACGGCCGTTTTTTGTGCTTCTGACCAACTCGCGGCTGGAACCATGCAGTATTTGCAGACCGTTGGAAAGCGGGTTCCAGATGACGTTTCTCTTATTGGCTTTGATGATTCCCTTATTTCTGAATGCAGCACACCGCCGCTTACCACATTCAGGCAGGACAGGAAGAAGATTGCCGCTGTTTGCGCGGAAAAGCTTATGGCTGCAATGAAGGGCAAGGGTCAGTACGAGATTGTGCGGATTCCGGTTCAGTTTATAGAAAGGGAATCCGTTGCTGCTGTAAGAAAGGCTTAATGGCCTTAGCGGAAGGTTATGTTGGAAAAGCTCTGGTTAAGCACTTCTATTTTGCCTGCAAGCTGGAGGGATGCCTTTACCGAGCTGTCTTCCAGAATGAACAAAGCCGCCGTACGCTCAATCTTAAAATATTCGCTTGGCCCAAGAATGTAGGCTGCTGTGCTTAGGGCATCCGCTTCTATTGAAGAGCGGGACACAATTGTTACGCTTCCCACCTTGTTCTGCTCCGGGTAGCCTGTCTTTGGGTTTATGATATGGTGGTAGCGCCTTCCGTTTTTTTCAAAATACCTTTCGTAGGCTCCGCTTGTTACTACTGAATTGTTCTGGTTAAAGCAGATAGCAAGAGCCGGGTCTGATGAAGGGTGCTGTGGATTTTTTACCGCCACCTTCCACTTGCTTCCGTCTTTTTTGCTGCCGTAAGCATAGACGTTTCCGCCCAGGTTCACGATTGCCTGCCTTACATTGTGCTCGCCAAGAATGCGGGCCATCTCGTCCGCGGCATAGCCCTTTGCAATTCCGCCAAGATCTAAGGACATGCCCTTTTGCAAAAGGAAAATCCTCTTGCTGGTCTCTCCGTCTCCGGGGTCCATCTGAACGTTGCGCCAGTTTACAAGGGGAAGGGCTGCATCTATTTCTTCCCGGCTTGGAACACGGGCGTTTTCCGTGTTGATTCCCCAGAGCTTTACCAGTGGGCCAACCGTTGGGTCAAAGGCACCGTCTGTTTTTTGGGCAAAGTTCAGGGCTGTCTGCACGACAAAATAAACGTCCCGGTGAACAGGAACCGCTTTTATTCCGGCATGGGCATTTACCTGGCTTATGTCCGAGTCGCGCTTTGTTGTGCTGAACCTGTCGTCTATTTCTTTAAGGCGGGCAAAAAGCTCGTCGTAGAGTTTATCGCTTGCGTCGTCATAGGCATTTATTGAACAGACAGTTCCCAAGACAGACTGTGTTCTGGTGGGCATTGCTTTTTTTGAGCAGGAGAAAGAGGCTGCAAGAAAAAAAAGCATAGCCGCACCAAGCGCCGCATTTACCACATTCAACTTCATTCTTTGGATTATAAAGAATTGGGGCAAGTTTTACAATGTTTACACCCTGCCGAATTTCCGCTAGAATGTTTTGGCGGAGGACCTATGGATACAATCGGTTTTATTGGTATGGGCAACATGGCTCAAGCTATGGCCTGCGGTTTTATAAATTCGGGCAAGGTTAAGGCAGGGGAAGTTTTTGCTTATGCTCCAAACCAGGCAAAGCTAAAGGATAACGCTTCAAAAATTGGTTTTATTCCTGCAAGCAGCAACATGGAGCTTGTAAAAAAGAGCAAGATTGTTTTTGTTGCATGCAAGCCTTACCAGATAGCGGACGTTTTAAAAGAAGTAAAGGAAGAGCTGGAAGGAAAGGTTCTTGTTTCTGTTGCGGCGGGCTGGACTTTTGACACTTTTGCAGAGCATATCGACGTGCAGAAGGTTCACGTTCAGTGCGTAATGCCCAACACTCCGGCAAAAATTGGGCAGGGGGTAATGCTTGTTGAGCAGAAGAATTCCCTTAGTGCAGAGGAGTCAGCGACGGTCCTTGGTCTGCTTGGCACTCTTGGAATTACGGAAACCCTTCCGACCAACCTTATGGGCATTGGCGGGGCAATAAGCGGTTGCAGTCCTGCATTCATGGACCTGATTATAGAAGCCTATGCTGATGCGGCGGTAAAATACGGAATGCAGCGTGCCCAGGCCTACCGTCTTGTAAGCAAGACAATGTCAGGAAGCGCAATGCTCCAGCTTGCTACTGGGGAACACCCGGGAGTCCTAAAAGATGCCGTATGTTCACCCGGAGGAACAACAATCCGCGGTGTTGATGCACTGGAAAAATCTGGTTTGCGTGCGGCTTGCATAAACAGCATAGACGCTATAATGAACAAAAAATAGTAATAAATATAGGAAATTTGTTATGATTGATTTTAAATGGTTTGTACTTGCGGTTGCAGTCCTTATGTACACGATGGTGATTATCTTTCAGGGGAAAAAGGTCTGGTTCACCACGGCAGCCGCTATAGCAGTAGTGCTTTTGGGAACACTTATTCCCGATGCAATATTCCCCCTGCCGGAAGATATTGTTGCCCGCGGAAACACTGCGGAGATGCATTCCTTTGCCTTGCTCCATTCACTTGGCGACATAGTGAACTGGAACGTCCTTATGATTTACCTTGGCAGCATGATTATTGCGGCACTCTTCATCTATTCAAAGGTTCCCGCAAGAATTGCTGATTTTATAGTAGAAAAAAGCAGAAGCACCGGTCTTGCAATGGTTGCCATTCTTGCCATGACGGGTATTATCTCCATCTTTGTTGAAAACGTAGCCACGGTTCTTGTAATGGCACCGATTGCACTTGCCCTTAGCAAAAAGCTTAACATGAACCCCACCATGTTCATGATAGGGCTTGCGGTTATGAGCAACATGGAGGGAACTGCCACGCTCGTAGGAGACCCGCCATCCATGATTTTTGCAAGCTATGCGGGCTACAACTTTAACGACTTCTTCTTCCACGCAGGAAAGCTTTCTGTCTTCTTTATAATCCAGGCAGGACTTCTTGTGGGATGCGCATTTTTCTACATCTTCTTTGCAAAGGCAGGAAAAGAAAAGCCGGCCCTGGAAAAAACTGTCGTAGTTTCATGGTTCCCGCTCTTCCTGCTGCTTGCAATGATTTTTGGCCTTGCAGGAATTTCTTTTGTGCACACAAGCTTTGCATACCTTAGCGGAACTTTTGTACTTGCACTTGGAATCCTTGGCCTTGTCTGGTACAAGTTCCTTCAGAACAAGTCTTTGGAGAACACAGTAAGCGTAGTAAAAGAGCTTGACTGGGAGACGATTTTCTTCTTAATAGGAATCTTTATCGTAATAGGCGCAATAGAAGCTTCCGGGCTTTTAGGAGACCTTTCCCTCTACCTTGCAAAGATTACAGGCGGTTCAGTAATTCTTGGCTTCCTTATAATCATCATGGTTTCCATCATAATCAGTGGCTTTGTGGACAACGTGCCCTATATAATTGCAATGCTTCCCGTTGCAGACGGAATGGCAAAAACTATGGGCATTAACGGAGAGCTTTACATGTTTGCCCTGCTAATCGGAAGCTGCATGGGTGGAAACCTTACGCCTTTTGGTGCAAGCGCAAACATAGTAAGCATGGGAATCATAAAGCGCGAAGGCTACAAGATGAATTTTGCTGATTGGGTAAAAGTTGGAGTGCCATTTACAATTCTTACCACAGGAACTTCGGCAATCGTACTCTGGTTGCTTTGGGCCTAGAATCTAAAAAGAAAAAGCCTACCCCCGATCGGAGGGGCGGGTTGAAAAAAACATAAAAAAAAGCTGCCACATTCCACACAAAATGGATGCAGGCAGCTTTTGTTTTTTCCAAGGAAAATTGCTTTTATGCCACTATGTCAAACACAGCACCTGGTTCTGGCATTACGCCTGTAAAACCGTAAGGCATATTAGCAACGTCTAAGGAACTCTTTACTTCTTTCTGATACGTATTGATTAACACATCTTTCTGGCTGTCAGTAAGCTCTGCCACATCTTCTTTGGAAGCAGCTTTCTTTCGCATAGAGACTAACTGGTCAATCAAGGTATTCAGAATCCTAATCCTGTCTACAGAAACACCTTTTTCACCTTTACCAGCCGGAGTACCACGGACGTAGTCAAACTGAGTAAATACAGCAACGCTAGCCTTTACCGGTACATAGAGTCTACCAGTTGTGGAAGAAAAAAGGTTTTTGTAGGTTGATGCGTTTAAGTTAATGTCGTTTGAATACATAGGCTCACCTCTCATCTTTATTATCGAAAGATAAGCCTAAAAAGTTAAGGCAATTCTAAAAAAAAGTTAATTAAGTTTTCGTCATTCTGAGCTTGACTCAGAATCTCAAATTACAATATTAGGGCAAACTTCGAGTTTTAT
>DFJV01000164.1 GCA_002373205.1 Treponema sp. UBA3662 | reverse complement strand
CGGATTTCGTCTGCAACAACGCTAAAGCCCTTACCTGCTTCACCTGCATGGGCGGCCTCAATAGCTGCGTTCATAGCAAGAAGGTTTGTCTGCTCAGCAATTGAAGAAATTGCAAGGTTTGCCTCATGAAGCATCTCTGACTGGTTTTCTATCTGCTTGATACGGTCGTTAACGTCCTGCTGCTTGGAGAAACCTGTCTGCGCATTGGAAGAAAGATCGTCAAAAGAAGCCGCCATCTTGTCCACAGACTTGTTTACGGAAGAAATGTTTCCAATCATCTCTTCTACGGCAGTTGAAGCTTGTGTAACACCTGCAGCCTGATTTTCTATAAGGTTGTCCAGGTTTGCTATGCTTGCAGAAATCTGGTTTACTATGTCTGCAACGTTGTTAACACTTTCGCTCTGTGTGTTAATCTGGTTGTGGACAGACTCAATGTTTGCAATAATCTGCGTAATAGAGCTTACAGCCTCGCTGGTGCCGTCAGAAAGCCTCTGGCCTGATGCGTTAAGCTGGTTCTTGGAATCTTTAATCTGGGTAACAATCTGCTGCAGCTTGTCGCAGAAGTGGTCAAAGTGGATGATGAGGAATCCAATCTCGTCGCGAATCAACAGCTTTACGCGCTTTGTAAGGTCTGCCTCACCTGTTTCCAAATCCTTAAGAACGTTGGTAACGTTGGAAATACGCCACATGAGCCACCGGACGAACATACCGCACAATACCATAACAATGATGATAAGGAATATTACAGACGGAACTACAATCCTAAGGGTCTTGTTGCGGATTGCATTTATGGATTCAATGGACTTTGCCACGAAGAGCATACCCGTAACTTTTCCGTTTGCGGATTTTATGGGAGTATAGATTGTATAATATTTTTGTCCGTGAATAATGTTCTGACCCTTGTAGGGCTTGCCGCCAAGAACCATGTCCAGTATCGTCTTATTGTCAAGAGGCGTTCCAACAAGAGACCTGCCGTCCTTTTCCTTTAATGTTGTTGCCACGCGCATGTTGCCGCTAAAGATTGTACACTCTGCATCATAGGAGTCGTGTACAAGGTTTACCAAGCGGCTCGTAGTAAGGTTATAGCCAGAAACCGCAACGCCTACGGCTTTACCGTTTAGCAAAAGAGGATCTGCCGTGATTATTGCATAGTCAATATTGCCAATCTGCTCAATAGAAAAACTGCTTTTTCCGGTCAGGGCTTCCTTTACGCAGTCCAGCCGGGCAAGACTTTTTCCGCCGTTAACATTTATGCTTGCCCCAGAAAAAATTTCCCCCTTGTTGTTTGTGACGGCCATAAAGTCAGCTTCATGAATTCTGTTCATTTCGGCAACAATACGGGAAATTACAGGAGTGTCATTTGAATTGACGGCAGCAACCAAGACTGATTCTGCCGCAAGTCCCTTGGAAATTCCCTGGGCAGAAGAACGCCAGCTTTCCAAGGTTGAATTTGTGCCGTATTCGGTAAAATCCAAGCCTTTTGCATAGCTGTTAAGCAAACCATGGTTAAACAATGCAAGAGAAATACATGCTACCAATACAGAGGTTATAACTACAACGCCACCAAAAATCAATACCATTTTAGTGGCAATTTTCATATCCCTGCGAGTCGGGTCCCAAACGTCCTTTTTCATAAAAACTCCTTCAGTCTTGCAGATAAAACACTTTTTAGCATGACAAAAAATCTGAAGTACTTTTTTTATTGTTCGGTTTCCATTTCCATTTCCATCTCTTCTTCCTTATATACATAGAAGAAGCTTACAAAAAATGTTGTACAGTCAGGAACGTGCACCGCCCACTCAACACCAATGCTTTTTATGGAAAGCCCCTGCTGGATTGGGTTCAATGTATCCAGAACACCGCGGGAAATTTCCTTTGCTTCTGAATCCAACGGTTCACCCTTGGACCATTCGCTGTCCGCCAGGGTTGAAAGGTATTTAAAGACCTGAATTCCTCCAAGCGGAGAAAAACGCTCTATTTCCGGCTTGCGCAGCTGGAAGCGGATTTTCAAGTCCCAGTTGTCCTTGATGATTTTTTCCATCGGATAGCCATAGTGGATATTTATGTCTTCAAAATCAAGCTCATCGTTAAAAAATTTTGCAAGGCGCTTGCCATAGCCATAGGATGGAGTAACATTTTCCTTTTCGCCTGTAATGAAATTTTCAGAATCCTGCAGGCAGCGTTCGTATTTTTCTTTGAGTGTCATAATTCTCCCTTATTATTCTAATTTTATCACTATACATGGCTATTGTCAACTTTTTAGAACAAGTCCATAAAGGTTTACGAATTAAAGCAAATTTAGGAAAACCTACGCCGCCGTGGAGGCCCTTTAGTACCACCGCAGGCGGTATGAGCGGCTAGCTAAGGCAGGTTCTCGCAACGAAGTTTCAAGCGAGGGCGGTGACGAAATGGCATGGAATGGATTTGCAAAGAAACAGAATAGTAGAGCAAAGAGGACTATCGTCCAAATAAAAAAAAAGGACCTGGCAAAAACCAAGTCCTTAAGCATCTCCTACGGGAATCGAACCCATGTTGACGGGATGAAAACCCGTTGTCCTAACCCCTAGACGAAGGAGACATACTCGCTAGCTGCGATGTATGTACTATATCATATACGCTACAAAAATGTCAATAGGCAAAAGCAAAAAAAATATTTTTTTTTACATTCCCATGTCAAATTTTTTTAGGACCTTTGCCTTGAGTGCCTTTACTTCCTCGTCATTAAGACCAAGGTTTTCTGCAGAAGCTATGTCTGCGAGAGATTTTTTGTATTCGCCAAGGTTAAAATACGCAAGTGCACGCCTGTAGTAGACATGGCTTTGGAAAGCGTCTATCTCCAGTGACTTGTTAAAACATTCGATAGCCTCCTGGTTCTTGTCCTGAACACTGCATACGATTCCCTCGTAATAAAGTGCCCTAAAGCCCTTGGGGTCGTCTGCCACGCTTGCCCTAAAATCTTCAAGAGCCTTGTCGTACATGCTCTGGGCAAAATATGCCATGCCGCGGTGCTTGTAGATTACACCCAGAACAACTGGTGGCGGAGTTGGCTTGGAATTGATTATTTGCGTGTATATTTCTATGGCTTTGTCAAAGTTTGCAAGGTTGTGCTCGTGGAGTGCAGACAAAACAAGTTCATCTATGCTCTTTTTGCTGTAAGGAAGGTCGTTCTGGGGTGAATAGATTGCTGCGGAAGCCTTTAGGTCCCTGTTTTCCTGGGGAAGGCCAAATTCCTTGTTGGTAAAATCGTCTGCCTTGTTGTAGAAGGTGTTGCGCCTGGTTCCAAGCTCCGACTGCAGCCTGTTCTGGTAGTCGCGGATTTCCTGAAAAATTGTGTCTGCAAGGGTTAAGCTTGCGTTTATAGATGCCAGTTTGCGCCTTAAAGGCTTGTCAAAGGGGTTGAATTCTGATTTATAGATTAGCTCATGCTCCACTTCTGCCCATGCGTCCTGAAGAATTGTCCTAATTTGTATTTCGCATACAACTTCATCCGGCAGCGGAGGATCAAGCTCTTTTTTGGGCTTACAGTCTTCGGGAATTGCAATAAGCACATGAACGGACTCGTAGCCAAATTCGCGGAAGGACTGCTGGGCCCCCTTGCGCTCAATTTCCTTGACGTTAAAATAGGTAACAAGCTGCTGCTCCACTATGTCCAGGTCTTCCAAAAATGCGCATATTACCCGGATTCCAATCATGTCCGTAAGGGTAACGAGGGACTTGCTTTCTGCGGCCTCTTTTGGTTTTTGGCGGAGTATTTTTTTGTAGTAGCTTGTAAAAGACTTTATGCGGGTCTTGAAGGTTGGAATGGATGCTATTTTTATAGATGCCTTTAGCTTTGCCTCTATATTTGCCAGAACTTCATTAAAAACTGGTGCGTAGCTTTCGTATAATCTTTGTATTTCCAATTTATTTGGAAGGTCTTGCTGCTCTGTCACAAGCGATTCCCACCTTTGTTAGATAATTAATATTTTATTGTTTTTATTGATGTTGGTAAACTTTTGGTTTAATCAGCGTTTCCTTGCATAAAAAAAGCCGCCCGTATTTCAGGACGGCTTCATTCAAGAATTGGCTTGAATCAAGTTACAGCAATAATTACTGTTTTGTTGAACCAGAATCTTCTACACCAGAAGATGTGAATGTGTCTTCAGTTGCCATCTTCTGCTGTTCGAGGTAGCGGTTAACCTGCTTGTTGCCAAAGCGGCTCATTTCGAGGTTCTGGCGAGCCTTTTCCTTCTTTGTGATGATTCCCCAGAGGTCTTCGTCTGCGATGTCGCGTTCTGTCTTAAGAACTGCTTCGTCGTAGATAACCTTTACATCCTTGAAGTATCCAACAAAGTTGTCACCAATGTCAGATGCATCACGTGTAATCTGGAATCCTGCGAACTTAACATAAGGAGTTCCGCGTGGATAGATTGGGTATACTCTGATTTCGCGTGTGCGTACTTCAGAGATATAGTCCGGGTTGTTCCACTGGAGCTGCTTCCAACCGTCGAACAAGAGAGATCCCATGTAGTAGCGGCGTTCTACACCGTCGTTGTCCTTAAGAAGAACATAGAGCTGGTGTGGGAAGTTCATACCCATTGTATAGCAGGAAATTGCCTTGATTGTTCCAACGTTTGTGATCAAACCGTAGCCATCTTCGAAGAGGTACTTGCCCTTCTGTTCGTCAGTCTGTTCACCGCGGACACCGTTTTCGTCAGCATCTGCGAGTGGCTCATAAGCCTGAATGTCGAACGGAGGTACGATCTTAGCGTTAGCATTGTTGTTCCATGTTGGGAATACAACGCGAACACCGAGTACGTCTGAGCCAGCGAAAGGCTGTTCAGAACCTTCTCTTACGCGAGCGGCCTTTGTCGTAGACAAAGCAAGAGCCTGTGGGTTCTTTGCTGAAGAGTTCAATACTACTTCCCAGTTAGGGATAGCAAGAGAAGTCTTCATGAGTGATTTCTGTTCATTGGTGAATGTAGCACCAGCTGCAACAGAATAATCCATTACAGTTCTGCTGTTCTGTGTGTTTTGACCGTCTGCATTCGGAATGGAGTCAGCTGTCAACTTTGTAAAGTCGATAAGCGTAGCTTCCTTTGCAAATGCGAATGATCCAACGAGAACCATTGCAGCAGCAGTTAAAATTAAATTCCTCTTCATTCGAAGCTCCTTTAATACATTTTTGATGTAGCCTTGTTAGTAATAGTATCTATTAAGAAAGTCATTTTGTCAACGTTTTTTTGAAAGAATTTGATTTTTTTAAAATCTCTTCAATCTTGAAGCGCATCAAAAATCAGCTTTTTTCACAGACACTTTTACCGTCAATGTACACCAAAACGGTATTTATTTTTGTGAAGTTCATCACAATATTCCTTTTTAAAAGGGATATTCCTGTATTAATATCGGCAGCATCGTCTGAACTCTTTAACGCTCCCTTGCTTAATCCTATGTAGGCTGTGCCGTCCGCATCCACAGTAAAAAATTCCACTGTGGTTTCTCCGGGAAAAAGCTTTTTGTAGCTGTGCGTCAAGGGGCCCAACAAAAGATCATCAACAAAATAGCGCTCTGTTCCCTGGGCTGAGTCTTTTGGAATAAACCGCTCTTCTGTATAGGTCTTTCCGTTTTCGAATGAGGGAAAATACATAAGGGTTCTAAAAGACTTGTCTCTTTTTTGAATTGAAAGCAGGGAGATGGCGGCTGCACCCACTGCAAGAGCGGCGCATACGAATGCCGTAATAAAATAGGGCTTATTTTTCATTTTTTACTGTAAATCCTCTTGAACGTTCAAAATGCGTTACAAACGCTTGGAGCCCATTATATATCCCAAAGGCAATCTTTTGCAAGTAGTCCTCATCTGCAAGGAGAGCCCCCTCCTCCGGATTTGTAAGGAAGCCTGTCTCTACAAGCACGCTTGGCATTTTTGCATTGCGCACTACAAACCATTCCTCTGCCTTTATTCCGCGGGAAGAGCTTAGTTTTCCAACCTGGGCCTTTATTCCTTCCATTATGAATTTTGAAATCAGCACGGACTCAGTGGTGTATTCTTCCTCCATGATGGCATTTACAATCGTATTGATGTCGTTGTCTTCGCTTACGTCCTTGTTCAAGACCTTGCGTCTGTAGCCTGGGGAAAGATACCAGACCTCGTAGCCCGAAGCGTTTTTGTCCAGGCTTGCGTTAACGTGGATTGAAACATAGACAATGGCTTCGTTTGGGGCAAGCTTTACCGAATTTGCTATCTCCGTCCTCTGACCAAGAGAAAGGTAAACGTCCTTGTCGCGGGTCATTATTATGCGCTTGTCGGGATAGGCTTTTTTTAGGCACTTGTAGAGCTTTAGGCCTATGTTCAGGTTAACGTCCTTTTCCACGACCTTTACCGACTTTCCCTTTATTACATGAGTTGCGCTTGCACCGGGGTCTTTTCCGCCGTGACCGGGATCAATAAGGATAACGCCAACCTTGTAATGGTTCTGGGAATCCTGCTCCTTAAAATAATTTATGGCGGCAGTCATGAATTTTTGTCCTGCAAAGAGAACTCCGTCCTTTAGGTAGGGCGCTTTTTCGTTCATGATTGTGCTGTAATTCTTAAGGGCAAAGTCTCCGCCAGCCTTAAAGGAAATCTGCTTTCCGTTTTTTTCCATAACTCCGGAAAGGGAAAAAGGATCCCAGTATACGCTTATGCCGGCCTCTATTGAACTTTCCAAAAGGTTTACGTCTGCTTGCGTAGTTCCTGCGAAGACGGCAGTGTTCAAAATGGAGAGAAAAATAATAAATAAAAAAGCCCTTCCCTTCCTTTTCATTTAAATGGGAACCCCCGTCTTTCCTTTTTTGCAGCATTGCAGTCCGCTACATAAAGTATACCCTGAATTCCACCCCTAATCAATGCTCTTACGAAAAGCTTTGTGTCCAGCCTTGCATGGCTTGGGGAGATGGAATCAAATAGCTTTAGCGTTTGAGCCAAGCTTCTGTGGTTGTAGTCAAAAACGGATGAAAGATTTTCTATAATACCCTGCGGAAAGAAAGAAACTGCGCTTACATCTTTTTCAAAGACAGGGTTTTTGTCTGCAAAATCAAGCAAAGTTTTTTTCTGCCCTTCATCAAGTGCAAAGGCATCCGGCGGGAAAGATTTTTCGCTCTTGTGGCACTTACCTTCCAGGAATTCCTGGGTTGCCCTGTTGTTCTTTTCCAGACGCAAAACAAGTGTGGAAACACTTTTCTCTGCGGCCTCAACGGCAAGTTCATGCGTTGGTGCAAGAGAAATTACGTTGCCGCATTTTTCCACATTGTTGCGGGGAAAGCTTACGGTATTGCCCTTTCTGTTTCTAAAGAACATGTTCTTTACAAAAGGATGGCAAGATGCACTGTCTGCGTTGTAGACCTTGTGGATTTTTCCCGGTATGGAAATCCATGCCCTTTCTGCGCTTACGTTTTTGCATGTAACTTCGTAAACCTTGAAGGGACAGTCTTTTACATCAAGAGGAATTCTTTGGTCAAGCAGTTCCTTGGGCTCAAGGCCAAGTGCAATCTGCATCAATGACTTTGTAAGATTAAGCGATGATGCGTAGGGGTATGTCCAGCCAGACATGTAGCCTCCGGAAAGGCGTGCCGCTATTTCTCCAATCATGGGGCCCTTTGCAGTATACTTTATGTCTGCCTTGGCAGCACCGCATGTTAATCCCAATGCAGCTATTCCTTTTGCAAAAGTCTGGATAAGCTCCAGCTTTTTTTCTTCATCAAACACCGACGGCATTGTGTGCCCCATCTCTATAAAATATGGCGGGTAATAGATGTGGCGGTCTGCAAAACCGGTAATTGTAAGCGTGCCATTGTAAACAACGGAGTCTATGGAAAATTCAGGCCCTTCCATGTAGTCTTCGAGAATGGCCCTTCCGCTTCTTGAGTTGCGGGCGGCATCTTCCACTGCGGGAAGGAATTCTGCCTTGTTTCTTATAAGACGGCAGCCCCTTGCACCCATGTTGTCCACCGGCTTTACAACCTTGGGAAATTTCATTGAGTCAAGGATTTCCGGTTTTAGGAATGAAGCAATGTGGGACCTCTCAATCTGCGTAAATTCAGGGGAACTTACATTCATTGCCTTAAAGCAGCCCCTCATCTTTATCTTGTCGCTTGCATTTACGGCTGCTTCAAATGAATGGGACTTGAATCCGCATTTTTGGGCCACGTAGCTTACGGATGCAGAAAAGTCAGTTCCTGCTGTAAAGACACCGGCAATATTTTCCTTGTGCAAAAGTGCAAATTCTGCAATTTTCTCGCGGTCTTTTAGGTCTATAAGCTCAAAGTGGTCGGCAAAGGGTACGCAAACCGCATTGGGGTTCGCATCTACGGCAAGCACCTTAAAGCCAAGTTCCTTTGCGGCTTCAAAAGACGGCCGCTGCATGAGGCCTGCTCCCAAAATCAAAACATATCTGCCATCCATAATTAGTTCACCTTCCTGCAATAGACTTCAAAAGTATCCCCCAGCTTAAAAAGCATGCTGAAGGTTTTGTACATGCGGAACTTCAATGACTTTGAATCCGAACCGCTCTTTTTTATTGAAGGAAATCTTTCGGGATGAATTCCTGTCGAGACAGTGCGCACAACCTTGAATCCGTATTTTCTTAGTATGGACGCGCAACGCTTGGGTTCCCAGAGGGTATAATGATCAGCGGGACTTTGAGCAAAAAATTCATCCGTATTGTATTTTTCGCTTACACCGGCAGCAGACGGGGTGCTGAATGCAAATATGCCGCCCTTCTTTACTATTTTTGAAACCGCCTTTAAAACGCTGTCCAAGTCCTGGAAATGTTCAATTACGTACCACATTGTTACTGCATCAAATTTGTCCACTCCAAATTCTCCGGCAACATCCGCATCGGGGAAAGAAGCAAGCAGGGCTGGATAGTGCAAGGTGTTCTGAACGTATTCAACCGCATCCTTAGAAATGTCTGTTCCAAAAACATGCCAGCCAGAATCATTTGCGGCATCAAGGAAGGGACCCAGAGCACAGCCAATGTCCAGTACGGTTGGCGTTACGGATGAATGTCCGCGGCGGTAGATAAAGTCGATTATGCTAACCCTGCGCACACACTGGGCCTTTATGTTTTCAAAGTCATCCTGATAGGTTTTTCCGTACTGCTTTTTGTAGTCATCATAGAAGTAGTCATGATTGTATTCAGTCTGATGGCTTTGAATTGTCCACGACATGTAGAGCATACCGCATTTTTGGCAACGCCGGAAGGTTCTTTCTGGAGTACGGGCAATGAGGGGGTCTTTTGGCCAAGACTTCTTTTCTTCCCGGCAGACCGGACAGTTAAGGTTTGTTCCTTGCGAAAGGTTCAGTATAAAAGAGTCAAGCTCGTGAATTCCGTTTTCCTTTATGTCTCTGTAAAGGGATTTTTTGTCCGCCAAAAGTTTTTGGAAAGACTCCTTATTGATTAGGGATGCCTGAACGCATTTAAAGGAATATTTTTCTGCAAGGCTTTCGTGTAGCGGAGTCGTACCCAAAAGGATTACGGCGCAACCTGCAGCAGAAGCCTCAAAGGCAGTAAATCCGTAATGTGTTACAACAAGGTCAAATTCAAAAAGTTTTTCCCGCAAATTAATTACAGGTTCTATTACCCGAATGTACTTGGAAAGATTTTCCGGAACCTGATCCTGTAAGGCCTTTGCCTTGGAAGCGTCGCCTGCTATAGCTGTTACGTAAAGACCGCATTCAGCAAGCGCAATGGCGGAAGGGAATGCAAGAGATGCCGGGTCTTCCCCACCAAGCACCACAAGAGCGGTATGAATTTTTGCACTTCTCTCTTCTTCCGAACGGCGGTTCTTTGGAAGGATGATGAATCCTGGTTCAGCAAGGTTTGGCTTTCTTGTATAACCCAACGACGGGATTATATCCAGAAGGTAGTCAGCCCATTCAGTTTCAAGAGCACCCTCGTCTATACTTGCAACAGGGCACTGCATGGAAATTTTCTTTGCTTCAGCCTCGTCTGTCCTGAACAAATCCGTTACCGCAAGATTGTAGCTTGAAATGTTTTCCAGAGAAGACACAAGCTGCCACTTCTGGAGTCCTTCTGTATATGCTTCTTCCAAGAGAGCCTTTGACTGTTCCAAGCCGCAGTCTTCAGGAACATAAATGTCTGCACCCGTCTTGCATGCCAAGTCAAGGCAGCGGCGGAGGTGTCCAGTACCCGAACCTTTTTTTGTGCTTGGAATAAGAATCATGGGGTATTTTACGGAAGCTATCTGCATACCGCGGATTATTTCCTTTGATGTATAGGGCTCAAGGATATTCTTTTTAAGCAGAGTGTCTGTTGTTTTTGCCTTGTTTGAAGATACGGCCCTTACAAATGCCAGAGCCCTTCTGTAGTCGCTTGCAGTGTCTATTGTTGTCCTAAGATTCGGATAATGGTAGGCGGACGGAGACTTTAGGAAGAGGCAGTTAAAATGATCCTGATGCTTGTAAAGTGCAGGACCTACGTGCTCATGGTCTTCTGCCGTCAGGTTCCTAAGCTTTGAAGCTTCAAGAAGAGCCTGTGCAGAAAAGATTTCGATTCCTGAACCATGGGGAAGGCCTGTCCATGTTATATAGTCAACACTGGAAGAAGCCTTGCGCTTTTTGTATTCCTCAAGAAGTTCAGAAGCGGCATCGTAAAAGAGGAATGGATTGTCTGCCGTAGCACGAACAACAATGTCTGCCTTGGACACTTCTATTGTCTTGCAGAACCTGTCCAAAACATCCTCTTTGCTTCCAGCAAAAAAATTCCAGCCGCACTTCTTAGCAGCAAATTCAAGTTCGGGGGCACTTTCCGAATCAACCGCAAGATAATATGCGTCACAGGGAACTTTCTTCATGGAGGCAAGAACCCATTCGAGTATGCTATATCCACCAAGCGGCAAGAGAGCCTTTCGGGGAAGCCTTGTAGAAGAAAGCCTGCACTGTACAATCAGGACCACTCTATCCTTTTTCTTACCGAACAAATCAAAAACTCCCATCTATTTTCCCCAGTTTTGAATTAAAGTTGCTGCGTCTTTTTTAAACCTGTACTTGTTCTTTTCCGTCCACTTTCTTGCAAGCCCAAAAAGTTCCAGCGCATCTCTGAATGAACAGGAACGGTGAGCCCTGAATGCAAAGAAAGAACTTAGCGGTATTTCCGCATGGTCATTCTTAAAGACAGGCAAAAGGTTTTTTATGTAGAAGCGGAGGTATGAAGAATCCACCGTTTGGTTTTCTTCCGGAACGTCACCAGAATATGAAAAGGAGAAGGCCGTCTGTACAGAAACCCTTTCTCCCCAAAGCCATGCCCTGCAGAACAAGTCAACCTTCTGCCAATATGCGGAAGAAATGGTGTAGTCTGCCCCACCCAGCTGAATGAACTTGTTGCGGTCATAAAAGCCTGCAAGGTCAGCAGGATAAAGCGTAACGTCCCCCTCCTGGAGAGAAGGCGAAGATGCCACAGTAAAAACCGATTTTTCCACAGTGGGCAAGAAGCGTATTGGAATTGACTGGAAGGTTGAAGTTGTAAGCCTTGGGCATACGCAAAAATCATTAAGAGCCATAAGCTTTTTTGCAAGCTGCGGAGTAAAAGAAATGTCATCCATGCACATGTCATCCTGAAGGACAAGCACATAGGGAGCGCTTGCCAAAGACATTCCAAGGTTAAGCATGTCCCCTTCTGTTATTTTCTCCAGCGCAACAACAAAGCTAACGCTGGGATACAAAGACGCTGCGTTTTCCGTTGCAAAGCGGTTTGAACTAGATTCTACGCTTATTATGCTGTTGAATCCGCGGTAGATAAGATTGTCAAACACACGGCTCCTGGAAGCCTTTTCCGTTCTGTTAAGAACTATGCAGTCCACCGGCATCTTTGCAGGGGATGATTTTTCTGCCCCGCCCATAACGGTATGGTTTATCTGCCTCTGATTAAAAATTGAAGGTATAGTATTCATCGCATTTCCCGCACTTGCCACAGTATTTTTTTTCTATATGCTCATTCAGATATGGCTTGAATTTATTCCAAACAGCCTCTATTCCGTCAGCAAACACATTTCCTACAATTAATGGCTCATCTGCAAATGGCTCGTTTTCCCTGCACAAAGGAACGTCTCCGTTGCCAAGAACAGTCATGTCCCTCTTTAAGTGCCAGCACGGATTCCTTAAGAGTGGGCTAAGGTCAGCAGGGCGCTCATCGCTAAAAAAGAGGCAGGCATGGTCAAACTTTTGAATTATCACGTTGCCACCAGAAGGAGACGCCTTGTCGTGCCAATAGCGGTAGAAAGATTCAAGCTCGCACTCGTTTGCATTCATCCTGGTAAACTGGGGCCACACGTTGCCGGGGAAGAGTTGGCTTAGAACCTGCACAGCCCTTGTTGCCTTTGCAAAAGCAGACTGTTCCGCTCCAAAACCGTGAATGGAATTATATACCTCCTGACTGAATGCGTCTATGCTTACTATCCAAGTAACACGGGAAGGTTCAGAGTCCGCAAGTTTCTTTACCTGCTGCATAACGCTGTCTTCCAAAACATTAAGCGCATCCGTCTCTATCAAAAGGGAAAGTCCTTTGTGCAAAAGAATTTCTTCTGCATACTTTCCAAATTCCGCATTGAGCAATGGATCTGCAAAAGTTCCAAGCCCCACCACTGCCTGCTCAGAAAATTCCTCGATTGCCGAAGCAAGCTTGCAGAAGTTTTCAAAGTCCATTCCTTTTGATTCAAGAGGCTTTTTTGAATAGGGATTGTAAACCGTCAAAATCTTTTCCGGGCAAGAAATCTGAATGTTGTAAAAGGCAGGGACCGTCTGCTGAACATCCGCGCTTTTTACTGCAGCATCAGAAAGGGCTTCTGCGTCATCCAAACTTTCCATCTTGCAAAGCTCAAGGCAGGATAGAGTGTTTGCCTTTGTGGAGCAAGAAAAGTCAAAGCGGTACATCCTGTAGTCCTTGGGAGCCATTACGGTTTCTATCTCAAATGAATTTATGTCCGTCTTTATTACTCCAAAAATACTTTCCTTTGTTACCGGAAGTTCCGCCGCGGCACAAGTCCCGCTCTTTGCAATGCCGTTCAAAATGTTCAGGGCACCGCAATCAATCACTTCTGGTGCAAAACCCAAAGGCCATCCGTCCGCAAATGAATATTCAGCCAGATATTTCTTGTGGCTTTCCAAAACTTGCCGGGTCAAAGCCTTGTTAAGGAAGGGGCAGTCGCCAAAAGCAAAAACCACGCAGGAGGACGCTGTTCTTGACGCAAAAAGTGCAAGTTCTTCCAAAAGAAGCTGAGTGTTCCACTTGTCTTTTTTTACAAGGTTAAATTTTTCCTGGCACCCGCATTTTTGCAAGGCAGATTTTACAGGCTCTTCGGAAGAAGGAGTTACCGCCACCGCAAAAGATGACTCTCCTTCCAGCCCCAAGGCCCATTCAAGAGAAAGTTCAAAAGCAGACTGTTTTCCAGAGGAAAATATATTGTCAAAAGCATGGGTCTTTTCAAACCCTGCAAATAAAAAAATTCCGTTTTTCATCTCTTTTTTATCGGAATTTTCCCCATCCAAGTTAAGCCATTACTATAGAGGATTTTTATCATTCAGGAGGGGAAAGCCTTCCCCTCGCGCCCACTCCGTTGGTCGCTACCCCTTCTGCGGGGCACTCCCTTTGCTAAGCCCCGCAACGCCCCAATGGGAATTGGTGTCTGCAAAGAAAAGTCCAAAATCCTAACGTTGACTTTTTTAAGTTTTCTTTATAGAATTAAATAACAGTGGACAGAGGGGAAAATGACAGTTACGCTTAGAGAAATCAGACGGCTCCAGGACAAGGTTGCCGAAGAAATCAAAGAACTAAAGGAAAATCCGGACGCAGACTACGACCGTCTTGCAGAACTACGCACGCTCAGCTTTAACATTTCCATGGTATTTTTGCGTTACAGCATGGAAAAAGACAGCACGGAAGTAGAACTCGGGCCTGCCGACACAAAAATTGTAAGTGCACTAAAGCCTTTCAAGCAGGAACAGGAAAAAAAACAGGAAGCAGAAACCGAACGCAAAAAATCCGCCACAATGGCAGAATTTGTGGACAACATCTGCACCCTTTCCAAAGACTGCCTGGACGAGATTGTCTTTATGCAGCAGTCCCTGGAACTTTGCCGCAACAAAATATTCAGGCAGAACATAGAGAGAAAGCTTTCATCCGCCCTAAAAGCCATGGAAGAAATCTACAGCCTGCGCACGGACAGCAAAAAACTTTCGCTATGGAAAAATGAAGTTCTTGAAGGCAGGGAAGATGCAGCCAAGCTCCTTGGAAGCATAAAAACAGAAAAAAAAGCCGCCGCATCCCGCGAAAACGGTAAAAAAGGTGGCCGCCCAAGGAAAATTCAAGAAAAAAAGAGTGGAAAATCTCAAAAAAGTGCAAAAAGAATTTGACACAACCCTACATATAGTGTATACTCCAAAGTAGATTCAGTATAAACCCACTATTTATATTGAACGATTCCCACTCAGCTCTGTCAGCTTTTCCCACTAATCCCACTGACAGGGCATTTTTTTTGCCTTTCTTTCCTACACCACCCCAGTGCGTAAGACAAGTGCTTTTTACAAACTGAACTTTCACCGTACATAAAGAGTGCCGGCTTTTAGAACAAAAAACTTAAAATTGTTTTAGATTTGCACTTACCTTCCATAATTGCCAAAATTTTTACTTGACACAAAGCTGTTTTTTAACGATTATTATAACGTTATGAATAAAAACAACCTCTCCCGGGAATACCTTGAGTCCATTTCCACGGCAGACTTAATTTCTTTGGCAGACTACTACGGAATAGACATACCGGAAAACCTTAACCGTCGCTTCATAATCGGAGACCTCCTTGAAGTGGCAGAAGAGATTCAGGATAAGGAAGAAAACGAAGAAAACGTAATCATAGCCAAGGGTGAAGTGGAACTTCCGGAAAACTTGCCAAAATCATATAACGAGACAAAAATCCGCGCTGTTCTGCACAACCCTGCATGGGCATTTGTATTTTGGGACACAAGGAGCAATCTTCAGGGGGAGAACGGAAACGGAACAGAGGGAATGTACCTTCACGTCTGCATTTTCAACGACGAGAATGCAGAAACACCTTCCGACTTTTTTGACATAAAGGCATCTTCCCGCTGCGGAGAACAGTATGTGCTTCTGCCTCCGGGAACAAAGAGCTTTGCAATAGAGCTAAAAATTCCGGCGGAAAGCCCTTCCGAAAAGCCAGAAATAATCGCCTTTACGGAAAAAATACAGATTCCACAGGAGAATCCTGTAATTGCGGGAATAAAACCGGGACAAAAGGTTCAGGTTCCGCCTCTGGTTTCTCTTTCCGGTTTTGAGCAGCTTTTGAGCGCCCAATTCAGGGAGCACAGGGAATCTTTTTCATAAAAAATGAATTTAAAAACAAGAATGTGATCACGGGGTTTAAAATTGTCAGATAAGAAGTTGATAATAGTAATTGCTGCGGAACAAGGCTACATCCGCAACCAAAAGACAGACGAAGGTTTCTCCGCCCAGAACGACATTTTGTTCGGGGCAATAACAGACACCTATATTCCGCTTTTGAATCTTTTTACAAAACTCAGCGCAGAAAACATTCCTTTTAAGCTGGGACTGGTGCTTAGTCCCGTACTCTGCACGCTTTTGTCCGACGAAGTTGTGCAGGAACAATACATAAACTATCTTGACAGGCGCATTGCCCTTGGCGACGTAGAGCTTGAGCGCAACAAAAACGACCCCGCAGTTCTTGACCAGGTTAGGAGCTGCCTTGCACGGCTTCAGAAAACACGGGTTGACTTTACAGACCGCTACCAGAAGAACCTCGTGGCAGCATTCAAGGACTTTGCAGAGCGCGACTACGTTGAGCTTATTGCAACCGCAGCTACATACGCCTATCTTCCCCACTACGCAGACCTCAAGGAAGCTTTGAACGCACAGGTAGAGACAGGAATCCGCGCCCAGAAGAATTTCTTTGAAGAAAGCGGAGACGGATTCTACCTGCCATATCTTGGCTGGGCAAACGAGCTTGAAAGCGTAATCCGCTCCTACAACATGAATTACACTATTGTAGACACAAAGGCCCTGCTTTTTTCCAAGGACTGCCCTTCAACAGGAATCTTTTCCCCGGTAAGGACCAACCGCTCCCTTGTAATATTTGCAAAGGACAACGAGACTCCACAGGACATTACGGACAAAGACAAGGGTTTTGCCCACAATGGTGCCTACAGAAACCAGAATGAAGACATTGGATTCTCCCTTGAAGGCGCAGAGCTAGAAAACTTTCTTGGAAACAGCAGAATCCGCATACAGACAGGCTACAAGTACACGGCAAACGATTCCAAAGTATACGATGCAAAAAAAGCCCATGAACAGGTAAAAAGAGACGCACTTGCCTTCTACAGCTCAAAAAAGGAAAAGCTCAACAAGGCATCATCCCTTATGGAAGAAGGACAGGACGCAATCCTTACCTGCACCATTCCCGCTGAACTCCTCGGCCAGACCTGGTTTGAAGGCATTGACTGGCTGGAAGAAGTAATACGACTGGTATGCGGGGAATCAAAACAAGAAGAAAAAATAAGACTTTCTCTTTGCCGTGAAAACCTGGAAAAGCAGTTCTCCCTGCCAAAGACAACGCTCTACCCTTGCGGTGAAAGCGGAAGCGGCTACGGGGAGGACCTTTTGGACAGCAGCAACAGCTACATGTACCGCTACGTCCGCACAGCAACGGAAAGGGTCATAGACTTAACAGAAAGATTCCCCGGTGAAACCGGCCTAAAGGCACGCCTTCTTGACACAGGTGCAAAGGAAGTGCTTCTTGCGCAAAGCGGAGCCTGGCCTTCCATGCTGCACGAGCAGAAACTACCCAACTTTGCGGCGGAATCCTTCAAAAAGCACATACTATCCTTTACAACGGTATTCGACTCTCTTGCAAGCAATACGGTAAGCACTGAATGGCTAACCAACATTGAGCGGGAACATTCCATATTCCCCTGGATTACATACCGCGTTTTCTCCCGCAAAAAATAAGGAAAGTTAGGGCACTCAATTATCTTTGCTTAATTGCCGAAAACAAGATAAGGCTTATTTTAAACAAAAAGCATGGAGAAAAATTGAAACGCCCGCAAAAAATATTCAGAGTTTTCTTTTTATGCATTCTCACGCTAGGCTTTACGGAAGCGGCATTTGCGTCCGGCAAAAAAGACAAGGCAACCCCACCTTCTCCTGAAGAAAAATCGGAAGGAAGGGAATTCACAGTTGAATACCCAAAATATCCAGATGAATTCAACCAAAAAATGCAAGAAGCCTTTGAACTTGCCCAAAACGGACAGTATCTAAAAGCCGTGCACAAATTCACAAGGGATCCCATTACCTTTACCCTAAAAAAGCAGCAGTATGAAAGAAAACGCAAAGGCCAGCCTGAAATTCAGCAGGTAAAAGCCTCCATAGAGCGCGTACTGGAGCTTGAAATTCAATATTCTTCAATGCAGGCAAAGCTCCACTCCCTAAACTCCGGCCTAAAAAGCTCCGTTGAAAATTCATTGTACGAAGAGGCAAACCAGAACATACAGTCAATAAGGGAAAACCTGGAAAGCTTCTCCACCATAAGGAACAGCATCTATGACGAGGGCGTAAAAATAAGCGAACTCTTTAAGACGCTAAAGTCCCAAAAAGAAATAAACGATGAATGTTGGCTTTCATTTTGCGAAAAATTCATCCTTGGAACAGAAAAGACTCCCTACACAGGAATCATAGGCGCACTGGACGCACACTGGAACAGCATAGACCAGGGGCTTCTGGAAGTAATCACAGAAAAAGAAGAAGAACTCCAAAGCATCATTGACTTGGCAATGGCAGAAGACTCCATCTTTACTCCAAAAGATTCCTATGAAGGAGCACGCAAGGCAGCAGGCGAATTTTCTCCCTTGGCATCCACGATGAAAAACATCCTTGAGCTAAAGTCACTCCTTGCGGGAAAGCTTTCTGAAAGGCAAAAAAGGGCAAACAAGGCAATGCTTGAATCTGCGGACTTGCTGGAGCTTGCTGGAGAAAAGAACCTTTCTCTTATAGACACGGCGGAAAAACTTTCACTGCTGAATCAGAAACACGGCGAGGCGGAAGAAAAGAAGCCAGATGCAATGCAGGCCATGAGGGAAGGCAACGAGCAGACCATAAAGGAATACATAGACCTTGCAAACGAATATTCATCCTTCATAAGCTTGGCGGAAGACGCAAGGAAGGACAAATGGCTAAAAGGCGCAAAGTCATTTCCCAAGCAGGTTCCCCGCTGGACAAAAAGCACAGAGTCCTACGAAAAGACATATTCATTCATCCAGAACTACTGCGAAAAAACAGGAAAGGAAATTCTTGCCAAGGCAGGAGACAGGCTTCTTGATGCTGGAACACGGCTCTACGAAGACGACCAGACGCTTTACGAGCAGATAAAGATTCTTGCCCCTGGACTTGAAAAGAATTTGGAAGAAGATGAATCGGACGATACCCCAAAGCAGCACCCAACGGACTTTATAAGGCAGTCGGATGACCTTCTAAAAACCACACGTGAAGACATAAAAGCCCTGGAAAGCGCAAATGCTCCATTCAATGGCGCCGGAAAATACTACAAGTCGGACGTCCAGTCAATTCAAAAAAAGCTAGGCGAACAGCTTAAGAAATTTGAGCAGTTCAAAAAAACGCTTAAGGCAAATTCGGAAAAGATAAGGAACCAGCAGCTGGAAGCAAGAATTGCAATAAACGAAGTGAACATGTACTACAGCAGGGCCCTTAGCGCATACGAAAACGAAAACCTTTCTACTGCGCAGATAAATCTGGAAAAGGCTTCAAAAACCTACGACTCTATCCTGTCCGTAATGAAAAAAGACGCGGACATTCAGGACCAGACCTACGAAAACCTTTCTTCCCTAAAGCAGGAAATTGTAAAAAAGCAGAGGCCAATGCTAATAAGCAACCTAAGGGACTACAAGAGGGAAATCCGCGTCAACTACTACGCCGGCAACTACGAAGAAGCAAACGAGAACATAATAAGGGCAGACAACGTAAGGCAGGAATGGGAAACATTCATGGATACTCCCCTGGACGCTGATGAAGAGCTAGAAAGATTCCGGCAGCTTGTTACAACAGCCCTCACCATAAAAAACGGACGTGTCCTAAACCCAGAAGATCCGCTCTACCCGGAAATGTCCCAGATTCTTTCCCTCTGCGACAACTATTACACGCTCGGCACAAGCGAAATAAACAAGGGCAAAAAGCGTGACGGAATGGCCCACCTAAGAAAGGCAAAGGAAAAGCTTGAAGAGCTAAAACTTGTCTACCCCCACAATCACGAAGCAACTATTCTTGCCTTTAAGGTAGACAAGATTCTTGACCCAAAGGCATTCAACAACACCTATGCCAACCACCTAAAGGAACTTAAGCAAATTGACTATTCCAAAAAAGACGCAACGTCTCTAATGGGATACGGAGACCTAAAGGACCTGCAGGAAATAAACCCGGCCTACCCCGGACTTTCCGACTTTATAGCAAACATAGAAATAAACTGGGGGCTCAGGGAAAAAGCCACCGACGACTCAGCAAAGGAAGCTGCGGAGGAAATTGCACAGGAAGCACAAAAGGCACTTGATTCCGCAGGGCGTGACCCGGAAAAGCTTGCAGAAATAAAGGCAGCCGCAAACCAGGCTCTAAGCATGGATAGGACAAACGCAACCGCAACAGCAGTGCTTGATGAAATTGCCCTAAGGACAGGACAGCAGGCGGCTGTAACCCTTAATGCGGCAGACGAAGCTAAATACCAGCAGGCCATACGCTTCCTGCAAAACGGAAACGTCGTCGCCGCAAACGCAAACCTTCAGGAACTCTTGCAGAATCCTGAAAACCTGCGCTCAGCAAAAATTCAAAAACTTAAAAACCGTATTGAAGGAATGCTAAAATGAAGTTGATGTACAAGAAAATAAAAAAAGCCACATTTCTTGCTCTGCTGATGGCATTCATTCCATCTTTGGCAAAGGCACAAAACTTTTACTGGGAAAAGCCAAGGATTGCAACAGACGCAAGCAAAGACTGCCGCTTTCCAGAGGTTCTATCTTCCGGTGCAAAATCGGGCGGCATTTCCGCTGTTTTTTGGCAGGACGTTGACAAGGCAAAAAAAGAAATCTACATTTCCATGACCACAAGCTGGGACGGCCAGAACTGGAGCAAGACAGACAGATTTGCAGGCCCCTATAGCTATTCAGGAGAAATACCGCAGATATATTCTGCTGCGCAAAATTCAAAGGGAAGAATTGCAGTCGCTGTAGTCTCCTCAACAAACCAGATAACAGTCCTTATGTCCGAAGACTACGGAAAGACATTTACTGAATATCCGCTTGAAGAGCAGGATGAACCCCTTGTTGGTGCAAGAATCCATGCCCTTGGAAACGGAAACTTCATCGTCTTTGCAACCCTCGCAAACAAGTCAAAATTCAACCTGGTATACTCAAGGTCCTCGGAAACAAAAAAAGGAACCAAATGGGAAGACTTTGACGACTTTAACTTTAAGACAAAGACCATGTTCAACCCCATTGCCCCAAACATCATAAACATTGGCTTTTCGGACATGATGGTTTTCCAGGCCCAGTATTCAGGCGGCGGAAGAAGCTCCTTCCAGATATTTGCAAGCACAACGTCTGACGGCGGAAAAAAATGGAGCGAACCTGTAATGATAACAGGCGGCATGCAGAACGCCACTTCGTTCAACAACCAGCGCCCTTCCCTCTTCTACAACAACGGCACAATTTACCTTGCATGGGAACGCGCATCTATTGGCGGTATTCTTTCTTCAATATATGTCTGCACGCTGAATTCCCGCGGAGAACCTAAAGACGAGCCAATGCGCATAAGCCGGACAGGAAATGCGGTTCGTCCCTTCCTCTTCAACTATGACGGGAATTTCTTCCTTACTTGGACTGACTCGCAAAATGCAATGAGCAAGGTGCTCTACTCAAAAAAAACAAAGGCCCTGTGGAGTGACCCAGACCTGATTGTAGACAGCACGCAGTCAACAGCATTGCCGGTTCTTTCCAAAAAGGGAGAAAGCCTTTCCTTTGTATGGCTTCAGAACGGTTCTTCAAAAAATTCAAAGCAAATCCTCATGCTCTTTAAAGACTCTACAATTCTTCCACCGGTAATAAAGCCAGTTTCTTTTGAAGAGGACAAGGGCGGAACTGATGAAAAAGCCGTGGCGGAATTTCAGGCAACGGAAGACTCTTCTGGTATAATGGGATTTTCCTACATCTTTACAGACGACAAGGACGCAGAGCCGCCGGAAAAACTCATGCGAATACCACAGGAATCAACAATAGAAGGAAACGCAACAAAAGACGGTCCCTGGTACTTTAAGGTAAAGCAGACAGACTACGCAGAAAACTGGTCAAAGACAACAACCCTTACTTACAGAAGGGACACCACCGCCCCGCTTGCCCCCACCATTGAGGACCTTGAAGAAGACGAAAGCGGAATGCTAAAAAGCAACACCTTCAAAATGTCATGGAAGCCACAGGAAAGTGACGGCGACGTTGCAGGCTACACCTGGAGCCTAAAATACATTGCGCCTGTTCCAAGAAGGGCATGCTCAAGTCCAAGACACCCGCTAAGAATTTCGCCGGAAGACGTAAAGACGATTGCAGCAAAGCTTATGGAAGACAACAAGGAAAAAATCCTTTCCGTGGAAGCCCCACCTCTTTACCTAAAGGGAGAGGCAGATGTCCTTAATGAAGAATTCAACAACATAAGGAACGGCCTCTACGTATTTTCCGTTGCAGCCATAGACAAAGTTGGAAACATCGGGAAGCCTGCAACAAAGGCATTTGCGATAAACAAATACATTCCCGTCACCTATATTACGGCAATAAACTCAGAGACAGACGTATTCGGGGACATAAGCCTAGACATTCTTGGCGGAAACTTTGACTACGACGGAAACGTAACAGCCATCTATCTTGACAAAGACGGAAAGGCTCCCTACGACTACATACTCACAGAAAGCAACAATGACTTTGAGGTTGTCTCAGAAAACCGCATAACGAACATCCTCTTGCGCACAATGAACCAGGGCGACTACTACATAGGCCTCAATCATTCAGACCGTGGCTTGTACATAACAAAGGAAAAAATGCTGCATGCAGACGAGCACGGAACTGTAAAGACATTCAAAAAGTTCAAGTTCGTACCGGAATGGGTTGCAGCCAATTCAGAAATAAAGAAAAACGTGAACATAACAAAGATTGCCGCGGTCGCAATAATCCTATTGGCAATGGCAATCATAGTTTTATCCATGCGGGGGCTGTCCAAGACGGCCGGTGAATCAATAGAAATACACAAGGAAATACAGGCACTCATAGAAGGAGGAATCATGCCTCAGGAAAAGAAAAACAGAAGCGAGCTCTTTACAAGGAAAGGTATTGGCCTGAGCACAAAGATGATGGCATGGACCACCCTGCTCTTGATAACAATTGTTGCGCTGGTAATCCTTGCGCTTAGCTATATAATGATAGCCCGCGAAGAAACTACCCGCGTACAGGGACTGCAGCAGAGGGCAAAGGTTCTTTTGGACTCAATGGCAAACGGAGCAAAGGTAAACCTGCCAAATGCAAGCTCCAACCTACTTGCCCTAACCGACTTGACTGACGAAGCAAAGACCCTTACGGATTCTCGCTATGCCGTAATAACAGGATACGGAAGCGAGGCAAAGGACACAAACATAGACTACGTCTGGGCTTCCAACGACGCAAACATAGCAAGCAAGACCAACACTTCTGAATTTGTAAACGGAAAGAGCAGGCTCACAGTAGAAGGCGTTGATAAAATTCAGGAAATGTGCAAGGCATTAAACGCAGAGGCAGAAAGCAGAATCAAATCCATGACGGTGCAAATTTCTGAACTTACCGCAGAAGGAATAAGCCTTACAGGAAAGACTGATGAAAAGAGCATTGCGCGCATAAAGGAAATTGGAGAAATAACAAGGCAGCTCAACAGCCGCGTAAACTACGAGCTTGACGAAATCTCAAAAGAAGGAATTGGCACCTACCCCGCTTTTGACAGCACAAGGATTAACTACAAGGAAACAGAATACCTCTTCTTTAAGCCGGTAGTCTACCACTACGGAAACGAAGAGACTTACGTTCACGGTATTGTCTTCCTGCAGATAAGCACGCAGTCCCTTATTGCAGAAATGCACAAAGCCCGCATGGCAATAGCAAAGATTGCGGCGGCATCCATTGCGGCGGCTATCCTCATAGGAATTTTAAGCGCATCAATCCTTGCGGGAATTATCGTACGCCCAATCAAAAAGCTTGCAAGGCACGTTGCCATGATACGCGACACGGACGACAAGGAAAAGCTTTCCGGCAAAGAGATAAAGCTCCGCATGAAAGACGAAATAGGAATGCTTGGCGACACGGTGAACGAGATGACAAAGGGACTTGTGGAAGCGGCCATACAGATGAAAAACCTAACGTTCGGAAAGGAAATACAGACAAAGTTCCTTCCTTTGCAGCAGGACCAAAACGGCAACACGCTTACGACAGGTTCCCTAAAAACCGACGGTGCTGACTTTTTTAGCTACTATGCTGGAGCAGATGACCTTTCCGGTGACTACTTTGACTACCGCCAGATAGACAAAGACCACTACGCAATAATCAAGTGTGACGTTTCCGGGCACGGAGTTCCAGCCGCACTCATCATGGTTCAGGTTGCCACCCTCTTCCTTAATGCATTCCGCTACTGGAACATGAACAACGGTGCGCAGAACACAAACCTTAGCCCTGTTGTTGAGCAGATAAACGACCTTATAGAAAGCCGTGGATTCAAGGGGCGATTTGCCGCATTCACGCTGGGAATACTTAACATAAAAACCGGAGAATGCTGGTTCTGCAACGCGGGAGACAACATAGTCCCCTACTACGACGGAAAGAGCAGGCAGAAGAAATTCTTTACGCTGCCAGAGACACCTGCCGCGGGAATGTTCAGCTCTGACCTTATCTCGCTAAAGGGAGGCTATCCAGTTGTAAAGCATCAGTTCAGCAAGGGGGACGTTCTTCTTCTTTACACTGACGGCATTGAAGAAGCGAAGAGAAATTTCCGCAACGCAGAAAGCGAAATTGTAACATGCGAAGAGCCCGGACTAAGAGAGGGAGAAGCGCATGAAAACCACACTGTTGGAGAAAGCTCGGAAGAAATGTCTGCTGAGCGCGTAAAAGACATAGTTGAATCCGTCTTTGAAAAGAAAAGCTACACCCTTAAAAAATGCCATGACGAAAGCGGTGATGAATTTACCTTTGACTTTAGCAACTGCGAAGGAAGCGCAGAAGACGCAATCATGGCACTTGTTTCCGTGGAAAAAGTTTTCCGCATGTACAGGAGAAAGAATCCCAATCCGTCTGACCGCGTAAAAGTTGACAGGAAGATAGATGAATTCCTCCGCCTGCACTTTAAGGAATACAGTGAATGGTGCATGAACAGGAGCGACATAGAAAACGACCCGATTCACATCTATTACCACGGCATACTGGAAGACCCCCAGTTTGACGACCTTACGCTTATTGCAATAAAAAAGAACTAATTGTTAGCGGGGTACTTGAAAAAGAGCCTACGCCCGATTGGAGCGGCGCGAAGCGTTCCCGGAGGGAATGGAGCGAAAGCGGAACCGCGCAAAGCGGGGAACACAGCCCTCCTTGGCTGTTTTCCCCGTTAGTTTTCTAAGGAAAACTAACCTGGTTGCTCTGCTACAGGTAGACGCGCCGTCCGTGGCGCTATCGGTTTACAAATAGGGGAAAGCAGACAAGGATGCCCGGCAGGTAGTGCCGGGCACAGTTAAAAAAGGAATGTCGTCCAAAAACTAAATTTTCATATTCATAGCCTTGCGAACCTGGTCAAGGGTAACGGAGGCTATCTCGCGGGCACGGCGGGCACCGTCTTCAAGAACGCTGTTGATGTAGTCCATGTTCTTTTCAAGTTCTGCCCTCTTCTGCCTTAATGGGCGCAAGGCTTCGTTAAGGGCTTCCGTAAGGGTGTTCTTAAGCATGCCGCCACCGCCTTCTCCAATGCGTTCAGCGATTGCCTGAGGCTCTTCCTTTGTACAAAGGGAAATGAGCATAAGAAGGTTTGCAACTTCCGGACGGTTCACGGGATCAAAAGTGATGCGCCTCTCTCCGTCTGTCTTAGCCTTCTTTATGAGTTTTGCAGTCTCGTCTTCCGTAGCGCAAAGCATGATTGCATTTCCGCGGCTCTTGCTCATCTTCTGGCTTCCGTCAAGACCAAGAATGCTTGGCGTCTTTGAAAGCAGGACTGACGGCTCCGGGAAAACAGGCTCCGTGTCCTTGCAGTACTTTTCGTTAAAGCGGCGGGCAATTGTCCTTGTAAGCTCTATGTGGGGAAGCTGATCCTTTCCGGCGGGAACAACGCTGCCTTTGCAGAAAAGAATGTCGCATGCCTGGTGAACAGGATAAGTAAGCATTCCGGCGTTAACGGTCTTCATCTTTCCGTTTGCAAGTCCGCTCTGGATTTCTTCTTTTACGGTAGGGTTGCGCTCAAGCTCGGCAAGAGAAACAAGGGTTAGGAAAGGAAGCATGAGCTGGTTGCATTCAGGAACATAGCTGTGGGGGTAGATTATTACGTCCTCGCCAGGCTCAATTCCTGCGGCAAGATAGTCAATTACAAGCTGCTTTGTGTTCTGGCTTATTTCGTTGTAGGCATCGTGGTCGGTAAGAACCTGGTAGTCTGCAATAAGGACCATTGTTGGAACGCCCATCTTGCTAAGGCGCACGCGGTTCTGCAGGGAGCCAAAGTAGTGGCCTATGTGGAGCCTTCCTGTGGGACGGTCGCCTGTAAGCACACGGTATTTCTTTGGATTCTTTACGATGTCTTCTTCAATCTTTTTACTGCGTTCAACTGCGGCTGCAAAGGTTTTGTTTTCTTCTTCTGTATCTGCCATAATATTTTCCTTATATATTGCTATATTGATTGCGCAAATGTTGATGGCGTGAATTTAACACAAATAAGGGGTTTTTACAAGTGGGAAAAAGTGATATACTTGCAAATCATGAACGAACAATTGGATGAAGAAAAAAAAGACTACAAGGCCGCAAGGGAACTTCTTGGATTTATAGAAAAGAGCCCTTCCCCCTTCCACGTTATAAAAAATCTTGAGGACGAGCTTTTAAAAGCATCGTTTGTAAAGCTTGAGGAAGGAAAAGAATGGAAGCTTGAGTGCGGAGGAAAATATTTTGTTGCAAGAAACTCATCTTCCATAATATCTTTTGCACTGCCACCTTCAAAAAACTTTGAAGGCTTTATGCTTACGGCAAGCCACAGCGACTCCCCTTCATTCAAGATAAAGGAAAATCCCTGCATAAAATCTGAAGGAAAGTACATAAAGCTGAACGTGGAAAAATACGGCGGCATGCTTTGTGCCCCCTGGTTTGACAGGCCCCTTTCCGTAGCAGGAAGAATTATCTGCAAGGCCGGGGAAGATAGCGGAAAAATAACCCTAAGGCAGCATCTTGTAAACGCAGACAAAGACCTGCTTATGATTCCAAACCTTGCAATCCACATGAACCGTGATGCAAACGAAGGCCACAAATTCAACGTGCAGAATGAACTCCTGCCAATTTTTTGCGGACTTGGGGAAGAGGCGGCCAAGGGTAAGGACGGAGAGGATTCTGACCCCTTCCTAAAGGAAATTGCCTCTTTTGCGGGGGTAAGCCAAAAAGACATTGTTAGCGCGGACCTCTTTTTGTACAACAGGGAAAAAGGCAGCTTTTGGGGAAAGGACGGAGAGTTTATTGCAAGCCCCAAGATTGACGACCTTGAATGTGTCTGGACAAGCTTCCGTGGATTTTTGGAAGCAGTAAAAGATGGGCCTAGCACAAAAAATATTTGCGTCCACTGCGTGTTTGACAACGAAGAGGTGGGTAGCCTTACGCGGCAGGGTGCAGCATCCACATTCCTTTACGACACACTGCAGAGGATAAACATTGCCTTGGGAAAGGATGCTTCCAACTACTACAGGGCACTTGCAAAATCATTCATGGTGAGCGCGGACAACGCACATGCGGCCCATCCAAACTATGCGGACAAGGCAGACCCTGTAAACAGGCCATTTGTTAACGGCGGGCCTGTAATAAAATTCAACGCGGCGCAAAAATACACAAGCGATGCTGTAAGTGCGGCATTCTTTGAGTGCGTGTGCAAAAAGGCTGGCCTTCCCTTCCAGGTATTCACCAACAGGAGCGACATGGCAGGAGGCTCAACGCTTGGCAACATAAGCGCGGCAAACGTTTCCGTTACTTGCGTAGACATTGGGCTTGCACAGTGGGCAATGCATTCCCCCTACGAAAGCGCGGGTTCAATGGATGTTGACTACATGATTAAAGCCACAAGGGAATTTTACCTTACAAGCTTTGAGCTTGAATAATATACGACGGCGGTTTTTCCGATAGTAGTATAACGAATAGCAAATAGCTGTCACCCTGAACTTGATTCAGGGTCTGTCATTTCAGGACTTGATTCATGGTCTGTCATTGTCGGACTTGTTCCGGCAATCTTCTTAGCAGATTATCGGGTCAAGCCCGATACTGACATAATTTTGGATAGAACTTTATAAACGGGTGGAAAATATGAGGGCAACAAAAGCAATAATTCATTTGGAGAATTTTAAGCACAACATAAAGGAAATACGCAGATTTACAAAACCTGGCGTTAAGATGTGCGTTCCTGTAAAGGCGGATGCATACGGCCACGGTTCAATTGAATGTGCAAAGGCGGCACTGGAGGCAGGTGTTGAATTCCTTGCTGTTGCGGCGGTGGAAGAAGGAGTTGAGCTTAGGGAAGCCGGAATCAAAGGGCGAATACTGCTCTTCTCTCTTGCAAGCCCGGAGGAAATTCATGATGCGGTAAAGGCAGACCTTACCCCCTTTGTCTTTGATGAAGAATACATTGACATGTTTGCAAAGGAAGCTTTAAGGCAGGGAAAAAAATCCTACCCGGTTCATCTTGCGGTGGACACAGGCATGGGAAGGATAGGCTGCTATGCAAAGGACGCGGCATCTTTGGCAAGGCACATAGCGGACACAGGAATTCTTTTTCATGAAGGAACCATGACCCACTTTGCAACGAGCGACGGAAAATCCCAGGCTGACTGCGACTACACAAAAAAGCAGTTTGAAGAATTCAAGAGCGCAATTAGGGGCATAGAGGAAGCTGGCCTTAGCGCGGGAATATGCCACTGCGCAAATTCCGCCGCAACGCTTGACCTTCCAGAAACGCACATGGGCATGGTAAGACCTGGCATTATAGTCTACGGCTACGATGCGGACGAAGTTAATGCACAATACCTTGCAAAGAAAGGAACTCCAATCAACCTAAAACCTGTAATGACTTTGGAAACCGAAGTGTGCGCAATACGCCCATTCAAGAAAGGCATGAGCGTTGGCTACGGACGCACCTGGATAGCAGAAGAAGACACGGACATAGCCCTGCTCCCTATTGGATACGGAGACGGATTTCTGCGCCGCTTTGCCCAGAATGGAATAAAGGTTGCAATCAACGGAAAGGCCTACCCGGTACGCGGACGCATCTGCATGGACCAGTGCATGGTGGACATTGGCAAGGACAACAAGGAAATCCAGCGCTGGGATAAGGCAGTAATCTTTGGCTGCAAGGAAGACGGAGCATTGCAGACAGCAGACGACATTGCAAAGCTTACGGAAACAATCAGCTACGAAATAACCACCGTGCTTACGCGCAGGGTTCCACGCGAATTCTGCAGCTAAGACGGGATGAATTGAAAAATCCCCTGGCGGAGCTGGCTTAGCAGGCGCAGGGGATTTTGTTTACAAAATATCTTACATCAGCCCATCCAATCCTACACAATAATAAATCCTACATGCGCGATACGCATGGTCTGTATAGAACATCCCACTTCTATACAAACCATTTTCTTGAATAACAGGGTCAGCGGTCTCTCGCTTTATATTTTCAAATCTACATTTAAAAATTTCACCATGAACAGGTTTTTTATAGTATGAAACTTCATTGCCAACTATAGTTCCATGTGCTGCTAAAGAAATATTGACAAATACGCAATGTTTGATTTTTAATTCAGCTCGACCATAGGAAGGGTTTGAACAGAGTAAAGCCAAGTTTGGTAAATGTTGTTTTATATTCCTAAAATCACATCTCTCGATATAAATGATAGAATCACTTCCTTGTTCCAAAATTCTATCTGAACAGTTCTTAAAATTGCAATCTTTTATTATACTTTTTTTATTTTGATTTTTTTCAAATGGCCCACCAATATCAAACACATCCGCACAAACAGAGAAATCACAATCATGGATATCTAGGCCAACTGCTCCACGAAATACAACTTCACAATGATCAAATATGCAGTCAAAGACGTTAGCATTGATTGGATAGAAAAAAAGGTGTTTTAATCCACAAAATGAACAACCCGAACAAACCTTTATGCCATGGAATATTCTTGAATCGAGACCTAAATCAAACAGTTTTTCTCCAGAATCGATAAAACCTTCAACTTTTGAATCAATAAGCGATATAAAGCCTCCTAAGAGACAACTAAAGTTCTTATCAACCATGTCAAGTTTATCGTCGAATTTTATAAAAGACTTGCTTACTTCAATAGTAGTGAAAGGCACTTCCCGAAAAAAGAAAGCGAGTTTCCAGCAGTTATATATTGTACAACGGTTAAAAGTTATTTTTCCTCTTGACTCAACAAGATAACTTTCTGTTCTTTGCAATTGTGAAAATTCGCAGTTGTCAAATTCAAGACTTCCAGAATGTGTTACATCTATTTTGCAAGAGTCTTGGGCGATAATCTTGCAATTTCTAAAAGTTAACTTTCCGTCAACTTGGAAATTGGCTTTTATATCAACAATTTTGTTCTCAATTGTTTCTTCACTGTTAGATTTTGTCCAATAAAGTTCAGTGAAAGTCTCTGTCTCCAAATTTTCTGGAAGGGTGCATCCAACGGTGTTATCTTCTTCTTGTGTAATTTCTTCCACGACCTCTTCTTCATCAGGTGTGAACAAAGAGTTTAAATCAAAATACTTAGCTCTTTCTTCTATAAGACCTTGTATATCTTTCTTGTCTATGTTACTGACGTTGAAATAATCAAAGACATCAGGATTATTATCTAGGAAATAAAAGTTTTCATCCCCAATATAAAAATACATGCAAGTTAATAAATACAACAGTTTTTGAAACGCCACATCATTATTGTTGCTCAGATAACTTATATCAATCCTTTTAGAAAAAAGTGCATCTATATTTAATTTTAAAAATCTGTATATCTTGTTCAAGAATTCCTTTTGAGAATCACTTGGTTCGGAGGTAGATATTTTATCTATGGCATCCATTAAAAAGCCGATGAGAATTGATTTTTCCGCAAGAGAACCTAATTGACATTCTTGCTTCCAATTATAGCTAAGCAAATAATCATGTTCCTCAGCTATATCGATTAATTCACCAACTTCGTTTGCATTTTGACTTGCCAGTTTTTGCAAGGCTGCGATACTTGCATTCTGGACTTCACGAAATTTTTCTTCAAAAGGTTTTGCCCCTGCGACCATTCCTTCCTTATAATCCTTTACACTCATTTATATTCCTCCATAAGATTAACGTCACCCATAACTTTATTATAGAATTCCTTTTCAAGGAATTCTTTTTTGATATTATTTATAAAGATAACATCTGAAATAAGCCTGTATATTGTTACCATAAATCCGCCAATATCCAGTTTCTTTATTGCATTTGTATTCCCAAGATAAACGGAAATAGCTACATACAATATATTACTGGTGGTTGCTATTAAGTTTGAATACATAAGGATCTTTCTTGTCCTAACTTGATAACATTTAAAATCCCCATCTTTCTCTTCCTTATAGAAAAGACTATGAATCATTGCAATTATTTGATTTATTAAAGAAGCATAACTAGCTTGTCTTCCCACAACTAATAAATTCTCCATGTCAAATCCATATTCTGCCAATTTTGAGGCCAGCTTTGGATTAACAGAAGAAATAACTGGCAATGGTAAACTATTTTTTGAATGGACATCAGAACGCAAGTGTACGATTTCCTTGATAAGAGAAAGGGCAACTATCAGCCTTCCGTCATTATTCGGACCAATATTGTGTAAAAGTTTATTTTCGGTGGATTTTAGAACTTTTAATGTACTTGCCTTCATTTTTAAATAATCACCACCACCAACTCCAGCTTTAGAGAATACATGGTATGAACTAAAATCCCATGTTGTTATAGTGCTTGTCGCTATGTTAGCAGTTCCAAATATCAATCCCAAAATTGGATCATGTCCGATAGCTGTTGCCCTATGCCCTAATTTACCAGCCCCAGCGAATGGAGAGCCAAATTCCTTGCTGCCTCTTGTAGTATCAAAAGGAACAGGATGCAGTAAAACTTCTTCAAGCGATGGATTGTATAGCTTATGATGGCGCACTTCCAAACCATTTTCTATACGCAATTCCGTATCTTTTGAGTCAATTATTTTCTCTAAAAAAACTTTTTTTGCGGCCTGTGCATGACCTGGCCGATCTTTAAAATCTGTTATAAGATATTGCCTGCAACATTGCAATGCAACAGCCAAAAACAAGAATGCAATATCTGTTTTGGTGAGTTTTGTGACACTTTCAAATTGCGCATCTATATCATCTATGATTTTTTGTGCATCACGTGCTACATCCGCAACCCTACCCGCTTCATTCGCAATTTTTTGAAGCCGCTGTTTATATTCGTTGACAGATTCGTTATGCTGATTTCTTAACTTGTCAAACCTATTCATAAATGCTCCCTATTTTAGTAAAAGTATAACACAGGTTTGCAAGATTGTCATTAAAAATCTGTTGCACCTGTACCTGCATTGTCTAATGCTATTATACTCTTTAAGGTATGACAAACAATGTCATGGGGTAGGATTTTTTTTTTTACATCAGTATGATTTTCGTTAATGCTATGTTCTGGTGGCGGCATTTTTTCTAGCTTAATCTGATAACCAAGACAGCGAAGAACAGAAGTAAAAGTTGTGAGATTCACTTTCTGTGAATCCTTTGAGCGGAGCTTTTGGATTACAGTCGGAGAGACATCAGCCTGTTTTGCAAGTTCACGCACGGAAATATGCTGAGCTTCCATTTGCTCTAGCATGAATTCCGAAAGGAGAAAATCACTATATTCTTTGTCATAGATTTCTTTCTGCCCTGGGGTTTTGGCAAAAAACTTTTCAAAAGTGGGCATTTCGTTTCTGGCTTAAATCACAGGATCCGTAATAATCATAAGGAAAGAATTTTTTGATTATCAGTACAATCAGTTTGCAAGGAAGGGCATTTATGATTACCCCTGCTTTGGGGCTTAACATCTATAGATGCCGAAACAAGTTCGGCATGACTGTTGGAGAAAAATCATTATTTGTCATCATAATGGTTCTTGCACTGAATTATTTTTATTAGCCCGTCTTCTATTTTATAAACAAGACGGTTTTTCTCATCTATTGTTCGAGACCAGTACCCGCTTAAGTTTTCTTTCAAAGGTTCAGGATGTCCGATTCCGTTATTGCCGTTTCGTTCAATATCTGCAAGAAGCTGGTTTATTTTCTTTGTCCTGCATTATCCAGTATGTATAATCTGCCCAGGCATCATCTGAAAAATCCTTGTGCATTTTATACCTCAACAAGTTCATGTATTGAGTGCTGTCCGTTTTCCATCTGCATTTTTGAATGTTCCAACGCCATCATGTTTTTTTCTGAATAAAATGAACTGTCTTGAACAATCTCAAACGGAATTTTATGTTGAATCAAAGTTTGCTTCAAAAAAATACGAATTGCCGTTGTTGTATCCATTCCAATGGATTCAAAAAAAGCATCTGCATCATGTTTTAATGCTGCATCAACGCGTGTCTGAACTACTGCTGTTCCCATATGCGCCTCCATAATTTTAATATAATACAAAAGCAATGAAATTATCAACAATTATATGCTACACAAAATAGTTTTTTTCCATTTCTTTACAAACAACATCCTTTCTTCTATTATGTTAAAGGATTTCACAATCCGCTTCCGTTTGTTTTCCATGGGGACAGACAGCGGCAACCATTTTTTTGCAGGAGAGTGGTGGCTAAAAGTTTTATGGGCTTTTGAGCCGTGAAGGAAGGGCATTTATGATTGCCCCTGCTTTGGGGCTTAACATCTACGGATGCCGAAACGAGTTCGGCATGACTGCTAGAGATTAAGTGTCTTTCCTTTGCGGAAATGCCTTTTATGCAGACAACCGGTTAGGGATTGGAGGGGCGGCGAAGCCGTTGCGCTAGCAATGGAGCCAAAAGGCGGAACCCCGGAAAGCCCGACCTGCCTTTAGGCAGGTAACCGCCAGAAAAGGAATAAGGTTTAATTATGAAGAATAAAGTTTATTTGTGTTCTTTTGTTGTATTGCTAACTTACTGTGTAGTTATAATTTTTTTGCCAAATTTTGAATTGTACGTGGCTTTTAGGGGCTACATTTTGCCGGCGTTGCTTTCGGTGGTTTTGACAGCTTTTAATTTTGGCAGTGTTAGGGGCAAGGCCGATTATACTGTTAAGCTTGTTATTTTTATTGTGCTTGGATATGCACTGAGATTGCTTGTATTTTTTGCGTGCAAGGGATATTTTGACGTGAACTTTTTGCATTTAAAGAATGACTGGTATTTGTTGTATATTATTATGCAAATTCCAAGCATCATTATTTCTTCGCTTTTTACGCTTGCTATTCTAAAGCTGATTGAAAAGCGCAAGTCTGAAAGAGAGGAATGATTATGAAGAGTGAGCAGGAAGATTTTCTTAAGGAGCTTGCAAAGATTCAAGACGAGCAGATAAATATTTTCCTTAGCAGGCTTGGCAAATTTGATGACGGGCAGCTTAGGAAAGGTCTTGAAAATTTTAGCTATGAAATAATTTTCCGCATTATGGAATTGTTGGATGGATATTATGATTCCAAGAAGAAGTATGAAGTGAAGAATGTTTTTACCAATGCCGTTGTTAACGACAAATTGGACTTTCACGATTTGTGTGAGGATTTTCTTAAGTGCCCCTAAGCCCTTCCCTATTCTCGTTTTTTTGATGATGCATTAATGCATTGCATCTGGACAAAGATTTTTTTTTGATGTATATTCATTTTGGATTTGCAGGGGAACCTTGTGCCGCATTTTGGCATGAAGGTTGAGAAAGCGGAAGCTGACCCTTGGAACCTGATCGGATGTGCGTGTTGTGCCAAGCGTTTTTATGTGTGGCTTGATGCGTCCCCGCGTAGGGAGCAAAATAAATGCCTTTAGAAGACTTTTATGCCTGCTTTCTATGCAGGCATTTTTTATTTTAAATTTTTATACTAAAGGAGAGCTGTATGCAGTCTGGTGAAGAGATTAAGGCAAAGGTTGCAAAGGCAGTTGAAGACGTGAGGGCTCAAAACCCCATGGCACCTTCCATTACGAATACGGTGACGATTGAATTTGTTGCAAACGCCCAGCTTGCGGTTGGTGGTTCGGCGGCTATGGTTTACCTTCCTGATGAGGGCGAGGCTATGGCGGCTGCGGGGAAGTCGCTTTACATTAACATGGGCACGCTGCTTCCAGTCTATGCGGAAACGCTTCCCCGCACCGCGCGCAGGCTTTGCGAGCTAAAGAGGCCTTGGGTTCTTGATCCTGTTGGAATTGGAATTGGCGGGCTTAGGTCTGAGCTTTTAAAAAGTTTTGCAGACAAAAGACCCGGAATTATCCGCGGCAATGCTTCTGAAATTATTGCGCTTGCTTCCCTTTGGGGAATAGGTTCCGGGCAAAAGTCTACGGTGCGCGGTGTTGACGCTACGGATTCTGTTTTGCAGGCAAAGGAAGATGCAAAGGCACTTGCAAGACATACAGGCGGGGCAGTTGCTGTTTCCGGGCCGGAAGATTTTGTTACCAACGGAGAAACATCACTTTTGATAAGCGGCGGGTCAAAGTTCATGCCAATGATTACCGGGGCAGGATGTTCTCTTGGCGGAGTGATGGCAATTTATGCTTGCGTTGCAGATCCATTTACTGCGGCGGTAACAGGTTCCTGCATCTACAAATTTGCAGGCAAGTCTGCGCATTCAAAATGCAGGGGCCCTGCTTCGTTCCGCACGGAATTTATTGACGAGCTTTACAATGCCACTTCACAGGATGTTGCAAACAATCCGTTCAAGCTGGATATTTTTGGAGGAAAATAATGAACACTCTTATTGCACTTGCCATTGCACCATGCGGCACTGGGGAGGAAATGGCACCTCTTGTCTCCCAGGTGATAAAGGTTATCCGCGACTCGGGGCTTTCCAACCGCACCAATTCCATGTTCACGGAAATTGAGGGCGAATGGGATGATGTTATGAAGGTTGTAAAGGACGCTACCAAGGTTCTTGTTGACCAGGGAATAAGGACGGAGGTTGTTCTTAAGGCAGACATTAGGCCGGGCTTTACGGACATGATGCATTCAAAGACGGAAAAAGTTGACGCTATTCTTGGAAAGGATTCTGGAGGAAAGAATGTATAATAGGAAGACTCTTGATATTTCTGCCTATCTTGTTGTGGGACCAGAAAACACTAACGGCAGGCCTGTTAAGGACATTGTTTTTGCGGCGGTAAAAAGCGGATTTACAATCGTGCAGGTAAGGTCAAAGGTTGCTTCTGCAAGGGAGATGATTGCCCTTACGCGCGATGCGGCAGACGCAATCAGGGAACTGGGGCTTTGCCAAAAATGCTCGCTTGTTGTTGATGACAGGCTGGACGTTGTGCTTGCATCCAGGGAAGAAGGAATTAAGGTTGACGGCATTCACGTTGGACAGTCGGACATTCCGGTTGAGATTTGCAGAAAGTATCTTGGGGAAGATTCAATTGTTGGGCTTTCCGCTCAGACAGAGGAGCTTTTTGATTACGTTAAAAAGGCGGACACTTCCTGCATTGACTATTTTGGAGCAGGTCCCCTTCACCCTACCCAGACAAAGCCTGACTGCGGTAAAGACAGCACTGGAAAAATAATCACGCGCGACTTTGAAGAAATTGAAAAGCTTGCAAAGGTAAGCCCAATCCCCGTAGTCGTTGGAGGCGGCGTAAAGGCGGCGGACATTCCGCAGCTTGCAAAGACTGGCATTGCAGGCTTCTTTGTGGTTTCTGCGGTTGCCGGTGCGGATGACGTGGAGGCTGCTTCAAGGGAACTTTGCGAACTTTGGTTCAAGAACGCAAAATAAAGCTTTCGCATAAAAAATCCCCCTGCCCCTTTTTGGAACAGGAGGATGAGTAAAAGATGCAATGTATTCCCATTACAGGGAATGGAGTTTAGCTGCACACTTTATTTTATCCTTTTGCATTCTGCATAGAGCAGGTCTATCCTGCCCTTGCAGACATGGCTTTTTGTAACCTGCCAGCCGTGGTCTGACAAAAAGGTCTTATATTCTTCTTTAGTCCATTCGTGCGCAAATTTTATGCCGACTAGGGAAAGGATTTTCTGCCAGAGATTCTTTTTTCCCTTTTCCCGCTCGATGAAATTTGGCGCTATAAGTGTGCCGTTTGCTTTTAGCACCCTGTCTATTTCTGCCAAAGCTTTTTCCGGTTCTGGAATTATGTGCAGGGCATTTGCAATCACCACAAGGTCGAAGGAATCGTTTTGGTAGCGAAGATTTGTTGCATCCGCTACTTCAAAGCGAACGTTTTCAGGGACACTGCCCTTCTTTGCAGCCTCAATCATCTTGGGGGCAAAATCAGTTGCGGTTACGCTTTTTGCAGAAGATGCAATGTGTTTTGCAATCATGCCGGGGCCGGTGGCTAGTTCCAGCACATTCTTTGCGCTTGCTGCCGCAGAAATTTCTTTGTAGATGTAGTCGTAGATGGATTTTTGGCTTTTCATTGCCCGCTCATAAATTGGTGCAAAAAAGTTCCAAACACCTTCCTTCATTTTGCAACTCCTGTTACGCAAAAGAGTGTGCCTTTTTCTGAAAGGCTTATGCAGTCAAATCCTGCACTTTGCATAAGAGATTTTATTTCCTGAGCCGTGTGGCGGGTCATGCAGGGAACTTTTTTTTCCCAGTCGATTTTTGGGTCGCCGTAGTTGTTGATGACAATGAATTTTCCGCCGGACTTGAGCGTACGCCTTACTTCGGCAAAGCAAATTTTTATGTTCTTCCAGAAAAAGACCGTCTCAAAGGCTGTAGCCATATCAAGTTCTCCGTCTGCAAAGGGAAGACATTCCGCACTACCCTGCAAGATTTCGCAGCGGCTGCCAAGTTCAGCACGGTTGATTTTCTTTGCCTTTTTTACGCTTTCTTCGGAGATGTCTATTCCGTATACTTTTGCCCCGGCAGATTTTTCAA
>DFJV01000009.1 GCA_002373205.1 Treponema sp. UBA3662 | reverse complement strand
TCATCAGAAGCCTTTCTCGTCCCGGGACCCCGACAGACAACGCCGTGGCGGAGTCGTTCTACAAGACCGTGAAGAAGGAATTCGTTCGTGGCAGGGATTTCCTGTCGCTGGAAAACCTACGCCTTCTGTTCGGGGATTGGGTTCACTGGTACAATTTTTTCCGCTTCCATTCCGCGAACGGAGGATTGCCACCTGTTGCTTTTAGAAAGCAATTTTGTTTGCCTCCCCTTAAAAAAATTGCCTAGATATGTGTTGACATTTTATCCCTCCCCTTAAACCCCTCCCTTTCCCGGCACGGCTTAGGGCTCTGCCCTAAGAACCCGGATTTATATTTCAACAAATGTTTTTTGGGAATGTTCCCTTCGACAAGCTCAGGGAACGGTTTTTTTGTTCTTGCCAAGGAATACCGAGCCATGGAGGGCGGGTTGGCAGAGGGGATTTTCCCAGGTGACCTACGCCGCCATGGAGCCCCGGTAGTACCGCGCAGCGGTATGAGCCGAATAGGCGAAGGGCGGAACGGCGGTGACGCGGGGCATGGACGGTCGAGTTAGCCAAGGAATGGATGGTAGAGCGCCTTTAGGTACCGTCCAAAGAAGAAAGAAGATGTGAAATTTTATGGGGTGGGGGAGTGCAATAATTGGAGTGGAAAAAGTTGGAAATATTTGAAATTTCATTTGACAGGATTAATCAACACGTGTTACAATATGCTTAGTTGGGGCTTTGGAAACGTTTTACATGAATAAAGTTATAAAAATATGGGCAAAATGGAAGTTTTGTGCGGAAAAATAAGATTTTATTCAAAATCCGTATTCAAAGCATTTCCTTTTGACTTTTTTCGTGTAGACTAAAGTAGGTGGAGTTAACGGAACTTCAAAAAGACCGGAGTTCCCTTTAATAAAAGGCACGTATTTCGTAGGAGGAAATATGAACAAGAAGTTGGTATCGGCTGTGGCAGTTCTTTCTGCCCTGACACTTGGTTTTGTTGCAACAAGCTGCAGCAAAAAAGACGCTGCAAAGAGCGGAGGTTCTTCTGAGCAGATTACGCTTACAGTTTGGGAATCATTGAACGGTCCTGATGAATTCATCAAGCAGGCTGGTGAAGCTTACACAAAGACTCACCCGAACGTAAAGGTTGAATTTGTAAACGTAGAGCTTGGCGATGCTGCCGGTCAGATTGCGCTTGACGGTCCAGCTGGTGTTGGCCCGGATATTTTTGGCGCACCTCACGACAAGCTTGGCGAATTGGTTAGCGGTGGCCACGTTGCACCTACAGTAAACCCAGACCAGGTAAAGGCTGCTGTTCTTGGCGCATGTTCACAGGCTGTAACATACAACGGAACAATGTACGGCTATCCTGTTAGCGCAGAGACTTATGCTTTGTTCTATAACAAGGACCTTATTTCTGATGCAGAAGTTCCAACAACTTGGGAAGGTCTTGCAAAGTGGGCAAAGGACTTTAACTCAAAGAACCCTGGCAAGCGCGCATTCATGATGGATGTAGGAAACGGATACTACACAATCACATTCACAACAGAGAACGGAAACCGCCTCTTTGGCAAGTCTGGAACAGATGTTTCTACATCTTACCTTAACACAGAAGATTCTATTAAGGGTATGAAGTTCTTCCAGTCACTCCGCTCAATCCTCGACGTTCCTTCTGCAGACCTTAGCACAGGAAACTGCGACGCTGCATTCCAGTCCGGGACAGCCGCAATGCACATCACTGGTTTGTGGAACGTAAAGCCATTTGAAGAAGCTGGCGTAAACTTTGGCGTTGCTCCTCTTCCATCTCTTCCTGGAGACAACAAGCCTTCTGCATCATTCAGCGGTACAAGGTGTATGTTCGTAAGCGCATACTCAAAGAACCAGGAGGCAGCAGCAGACTTTGCACGCTTCCTTATCTCTCCGGAAATGCAGCAGCTCCGCTTTAACATCACAGGTGCTATGCCTTCAATCAGCACGGAAGTTAACAGCAAGTACATTCCTGGCTTCCTTAAGCAGCTTGACTATGCCTTCCCAATGCCTTCAATTCCACAGATGGGCGGATTCTGGGATGCAATGGGCAATGCTTCCAAGAACATCTGGGACGGTGCAGACGTTAAGGGCGAACTTGATGCCGCTAACACTGTAATCATCGGTCAGTAAAAGCAAAGGGCAAAGGCCGCGCGTTAGAACGACAAGTTTTTGCGGTCTTGCCATTTTTTGTTGGGGCGTTACGGGGCATTAGCAAAAAAAATTGCCCCGTAGAGAGGGTAGGGCGCAACGAAGTGCGACCGCAGGGGGAGACTTCCCCCTCCTTATTGCCCAAGATGAGCGAGTTCGTAAATTTCATTAAGACAGGAGTAACAATATATGCAGATTGAACCTGACGGAAGTTCGGGCAAGAAAGTTACCGTAGCGGCATGCTGCTTTATGGGACTTGCCCACATACTCTATTTGAAGCAGTACATAAAAGGCTTGCTGTATGCACTCCTTGAGCTGCTCTTTATTGTTGCCATACCATTTTTTGCAAAGAAGTTGTTTCAGCTGGTAACGCTTCCCTACAACCGCGAGCAAAAAATGTTTCCAGTCTTTATGCTGATTGACGGAATCCTTGTTATATCGGTTATTCTTATTTTTATTGCGCTTTATGTTATTTCTGTTAAGAGCGCAAAAACTTCATACACAGATTATTGCCGCACCAAGCGCATGGCATCCCAAAAGACTTCTCTCTGGGAAGTGACCAACCGGGCTTTCCCGATTACAGGTCTTGCTCCCTGTGTAATCATGCTTTTGGTTTTTGTAGTTGCACCGCTTGTTTTTTCCATTAGTGTGGCCTTTACTAATTTTTCGGGCCCAAGTCATGCCGTTGCAAACGACGTGGACTGGGTTGGAGCAAACAACTTTAAGGAGCTTTTGCTTGGCGGTTCCACCTGGTCAAAGGGCTTTGCCCGCATAGCAATATGGACTTTGGTCTGGGCTTTCTTTTCCACATTCACATGCTACTTTGGCGGTTTGCTGGTTGCCGTTCAGCTTAAAGAAATCGGCGTAAAAATTGCGGGTGTCTTCCGCTTTATCTTTATACTTCCCTATGCAGTTCCTTCTGTAATAACAATGCTTGTATGGAAGAACATGCTTAACGGAACCTTTGGCATAGTAAACAGAACGTTAAAGTCCCTTGGAATCCTTGGGGCAGATTCAATAATCCCCTGGCTTGGAAATTCAACCCTTGCAAAGGTAATGTGTATAGTCATAAACCTTTGGGCTGGCTTTGGCTACTTTATGATGCTTACCATGGGAACAATGACTGCAATCGGAAACGACCTCTTTGAAGCTGCAAAAATTGACGGCGCAAACAACCGCCAGATTCTGCACCACATAACCCTTCCGCTTGTAATGTACCAGACAATGCCTCTTATCATCATGAGCTTTATGCACAACATCAACAACTTTGGAATTATCTTCTTCCTTACCGGAGGACAGCCTGCGGTTGCAGACTCAACAATAACCAGGGCTGGAGGAACGGACATTCTTGTTACCTGGATTTACAACCTTACAATTACGCTGCTAAAATACAACTACGCGTCTGTAATTGCAGTTCTTATCTTTGCAGTTCTGGCACCGTTTGCCGTTTACCAGTTTATGAACACCAAGGCATACAAGGAAGGTGAAGTATGAAAACAGGATACCACGTTATTTCTTCGCTCAACAAATTTGTAATCTATTCGCTTTTTATTCTTATCTCTTTCTTTGTGTTCTATCCGCTGGTCTACGTCGTTAGCGCAGCCTTTAGCCCTTCCAACAACATTGCGGGGCTTAGCATAATACCATTTGGCGACGGCTTTACATGGAAGCATTTTATCTACCTGTTTACAAAAACCCAGTATTGGCTCTGGTTCAAGAACACGCTTATCATATCGCTTTGGACTGCCGTGCTTACTGTTATAATTGCATCACTTAGCGCATATGTCTTTTCGCGCTTCAAGTTTGTCTTTAAGAAGTCGCTTTTGATGAGCCTGCTTATCCTGCAAATCTTTCCGTCTTTTGTTGGCATGATTGCAATCTACGTAATCCTTTACCGCATCAACGGGCTGGACACACTTTGGGGACTTGTGCTTGTCTACGTAGCGGGAAACATTCCCTACAACACATGGATGGTAAAAAGCTACATGGACACCGTAAGCAAAAGCCTGGACGAAGCAGCCCGCATAGACGGTGCAAGCCACATGCGCATATTCGGAACAATAATTCTTCCTATAACAAGGCCAATCATCACTTTCCTTGGCATTTCAAGCTTTACCGGCCCATGGATGGACTTTATATTCCCCAAGCTGGTACTGCGTTCACCAGGAAAGCAGACCTTGGCATTGGGACTCTTCGCATTCGTCACCGACAAAAAGAACGAGTTCACCAACTTTGCGGCTGGTGCCCTTGTAATTACCATACCTTTTGTAATCTTCTTCCTCTTTACGCAAAAGGCCATGATGATGAGCATGGGAACCGCCGGTGTAAAGGAGTAGGAGCTTAATTTCTTTCTTCTTAATCTGGAGCGCACTGAATGGTTAAACCGCGTCTGCCGCTACCCGGCAGCCGGCCAGCCTCCAAGCAATTTGCCCCCTTTGTAAAGCTGATAGCGCCATGGAGGGCGCGATATGTCTTGGCAAAGTGGCAGGTAAGTTTTTGAAGAAAACTTACGGGTCCAAATTGCATGGAGGCAATTTGGACCCGCTTTCCAGGGCTTGCCCGCCTTACGGCGCGCGGCCTGCCTAGCGGCAGTCGCCTCCGGCCCCTTCCAATCGGGGCTAGGCGGTATATGCAAAAGGTCGAAATTCGAGTTTTTTGCACAAAATGTGTCATTATCGGGCTCGACCCGATAATCTGCTTAAAAAGATTCCCGGGTCAAGCCCGAGAATGACATGTATTTGCAAAACTCGAAATTGAACCTAAAAGTGTATAAGCAGGGTTTTTATGGTTGCAACCCCCAAACCGTGCTAGGAAAGTAATAAACTTTATAAAAAGCAATGCAGGAATTAGTTTCATGCGTAACGAGAGGAAAAATTTGGATGAAAAGACACTTTGCGCGGGGGAGCGTAGCGACCTTAATACCTAATACGCGCAACCGTGGCTTTTCAGCCAAATTTTTCCGGTAGTGGAGCATGAAACTAATTCCAGTATTTTTTTATCCCTATCAACACGTGTAAAAAGGAGAATATATGACAGATTACACTTTCGACGAAAAGAGTTTATTCCGCGACGGCAAAAGATGGTTCCCCGTAATGGGAGAAATCCACTACAGCCGCTACCCCCACCAGTACTGGAAAGAAGCCCTCTTAAAAATGAAGGCTGGTGGCGTGGACATAGTAAGCGCATACACAATTTGGATTCACCACGAAGAAATAGAAAACGAATGGGACTTTACAGGCGACCGCAACCTGCGTGCCTTTGTAGAAACAGTAAAAGAATGTGGACTTACCATGTTCCTACGCGTAGGCCCCTGGGTTCATGCAGAAGTACGCAACGGAGGCTTCCCCGACTGGCTAATGGCAAAGTGCAAGGGGACTACCCGCACCAACGACAAGGCATATTTTGCAGAGGTTGAAAAGTACTACAAGAAAATATATGAGCAGGTAGAAGGGCTCTTTGCAAAAGACGGCGGCCCAATAATCGGCATTCAGGTAGAAAACGAATACGGCCACTGCGGAGGCCTTACCGGAAAAGAAGGCGAAGACCACATGCTTGCTCTTACCCAAATGCTAAAGCAAATCGGATTTGATGCACCCTTGTATACAGCAACAGGCTGGGGTGGGGCGGTAACGGCAGGACTTCTTCCCGTAATGGGAGGCTACTGCGACGCACCATGGGATTCCCGCCCGGAAGAAATAGAGCCAAGTGGAAACTTTGTCTTTACCTACGAGCGCAACGACCACGCAATTGGAAGCGACTTTGGCTTGGGAGAAGGCGTTACCTTCGACATGAAAAAATTCCCCTACCTTACAGCAGAACTTGGCGGAGGCCTGCAGGTAACATACAAGCGCAGACCCATAGCAAAAGCAAAAGACATTGCCGCAATGAGCATTGCAAAAATGGGAAGCGGCTGTAACCTCTTGGGCTACTACATGTACCACGGAGGAACAAACCCCGACGGCAAAGTAACATCCCTGCAGGAAACAAAGGCAACAGGTTCATTCTGCGAACTGCCGGAAAAGACCTACGACTTCCGCGCCCCTCTTGGTGAATACGGACAGGCAAACGGAACCTACAAAGAAATCCGCCGCCTTGCACTCTTTGTTCACGACTGGGGCGAAAAGCTTTGTGCAATGGACACCTACATTCCCAAAGAAAATCCCCTGACCCCGGAAAATTTCAAGGACCTGCGCTATTCTGTCCGCTACGACAAAGAAAACGAGAAAGGCTACCTCTTTGTAAACAACTACCAGAGGCGCAACGAAATGCTTGACCACTACGATGCAGACATATTCATAAAAGAACCGGTCGAAGCAAAATTCCACGGAGACATCAAAAACGGTGAATGCTTTATCCTTCCAATCCGCTACGGCACAATAGACGAAAACGTACCGCTCTGCAAACTCAACGGCTACGAAGTATTCTATGCCCGCACACCCGGAAAGAACACTGCATTCGGAACAACAATCCTTCTTTCCAGCACTGACTCCCTTAACGCAAACAAAATCACTTCCCCGTCCGGAAAAGAATACCTCATCATAAGCGAAGGACTTGTCTACACAGAAAACCTTGCGGACAAAACAAAAGTCTACCTTGAAAGCAGGAACATTCCTTCTTTTAAAATCATAGACACAAAAGACCGCATCGCAACCCCGGCAGGCTTCCTCCGCAACGAAATAGAAGAACACGTAAACTCCTACATCTATTCAGCTTCAACTCCGTTTGCCCCGGCTGTAAAAAAGACCTTCGTCTCTCAGGACCAGAAGAAGGCCGTCTACAAAATCAATGTGGAAAAATGGCCAGCCGACCACTTTGGAACCCTGTGCGATGTCTTCCTAAAAATAAGCTACACCGGAAACTGCGCCCGCCTTTACAAAGACGGAAAACTCGTTGCAGACAACATCTACTGTGGCCCCGGCAACACTTGGGAAATAGGACTAAAACGCTTTGGCAAAGAAGAGCAGGAATTCACACTGGAAATAGATTCCCTGGAAGCAAGCCAAAAAGGACAAATCTACCTTGAAAACTGGCCTTACATCCCCAACAACGACGGTGCAGAATTTGAAGCAGGCTTTGTCTCCGATGCAATCAAAATCGACAATCAGTTTAGCCCCAAAAATGCAGTCTGTTCATTGGACGGCATTACAAGCGAGCATTCACTTCTTGTTGAATTTGACCTTGTATAGCAAAGGCATAAGCTGCTGTTGTGAGAGCCTGTCGAAGCATGGTTTGTTGCCTCGCAGCGTAGCTTCCAGCGGCCTGTCGAACCATGGTTGGTGCCACGC
>DFJV01000113.1 GCA_002373205.1 Treponema sp. UBA3662 | reverse complement strand
GAAGGAAGCGACGAGCTTTTTGGCGGCTACCTCTATTTCCACAAGGCACCCAACGCAAAAGAATTCCATGAGGAGCTTGTGCGCAAGATGAGCAAGCTGCACCTCTACGACTGCCTGCGTGCAAACAAGAGCCTCATGGCATGGGGTGTTGAAGGCCGAGTTCCATTTCTGGACAAAGACTTTATAGACATAGCAATGAACATTAACCCCAGCGACAAGATGAACATAAAGCTTTCTGATGGAAAGCAGCGTATGGAAAAATGGATCTTGCGGAAAGCGTTTGAAGACCTGCTTCCCCAGGACATCTGCTGGAGGCAAAAGGAACAGTTCAGCGACGGCGTAGGCTACAACTGGATAGACACCCTCAAAAAAATCACGGAAGAAAAAGTAAGCGATGCAGAGTTTGCAAGACGCGAAAACCGCTTCCCGGTGAACCCTCCAAAGACAAAGGAGGAATACTACTACCGCGAAATCTACAGCCGCCTCTTCCCAAGCGACAGTGCCGCAAGATGCGTCCCCCACGAAGCCGGGGTTGCCTGCTCTACTGCAAAAGCCCTTGAATGGGATGCCGCATGGAAGAATGCAGATGAACCCAGCGGAAGAGCCATTGCCGGTGTCCACAACGACGCCTACAAGGCATAAACATAAGCCTAAACTCCAATGTGCAAAAGAAGACTCCCCGCAGCCACTATTTTGCACCTTTCACCCCAATGAATGTAGAAGGCAAGTGCAGATTTTCAATAATCGTAATGCAAAAATATGTTAAGAAAGCACTGGAATGGAGGCGGGAAACGCAGCAAAAAAGCATTTGCGCGGTGCGAACGAAGTGAGTCAGATACCTTATATCCGCGCTCGGCTTTTTTGATGCGTTTACTGCCGGGAATGGAAGTGCTTTCGTGTTAATATTTGCTTTTGTCAGTTTTCATTAAGATTTGCACATATCTTCTACAAAAAGACTTATTACCTATTGACACGATAGGTAATAGGCGGTATATTCTCCTTAAGAGTAACCTACCAATCGAGTGGGTATCTAAACACCGGCCAAAAGCCCTTATTAGGAGAAATACTATGGCAGACATCAAACAGAGTTCCTTGGAATTGATTGGAAAAACACCGCTTTTGCAGCTTAACGGCTATTCAAAGAAGGCAGGAGTTTCCGGAGCAACAATCCTTGCAAAGCTAGAATACCTAAATCCGGCAGGAAGCGTAAAAGACAGAATCGCACTTGCCATGATTGAAGACGCAGAGGCAAAAGGCATCCTAAAGCCAGGTGCCACAATCATCGAGCCAACAAGCGGTAACACAGGCATTGGACTTGCCGCAGTAGCAGCCGCAAAAGGCTACCACGCAATCCTTACCCTTCCAGACACAATGAGCGTTGAACGTCGCAACCTGCTCAAAGCTTACGGTGCAGAAATAGTCCTTACGGAAGGCGCAAAAGGAATGAAGGGAGCAATTGCAAAAGCAGAAGAGCTCCACGCAGCAACACCGGGAAGCATAATCCCCGGACAGTTCGTAAACCCGGCAAACCCGGCAGCCCACAAAAAGACAACAGGCCCTGAAATCTGGGAACAGACAGACGGAAAGGTTGACATCTTTGTAGCAGGCGTTGGAACAGGCGGAACACTTACCGGCGTAGGCGAATACCTTAAGGAAAAGAACCCCAACGTAAAAATCGTTGCAGTTGAACCAGCCACAAGCCCAGTCCTTTCAAAAGGAACAGCAGGCGCACACAAGATTCAGGGAATCGGTGCAGGCTTTGTACCAGACGTCCTTAACACAAAAGTTTATGACGAAATCATCGCAATAGAAAACGACGACGCTTTTGCAGAAGGCAAAAAGTTTGCAACAAGCGAAGGCATTCTCGTTGGAATTTCAAGCGGTGCCGCACTCAAGGCAGCAAGCATCCTTGCAAACCGCCCGGAAAACAAGGGAAAGACAATCGTAGTACTTCTTCCAGATTCAGGAGACAGGTACCTTTCAACTCCTTTGTTCAGCGACAACTAAAGAGGTGCAATATGCCAAGACCATTTTCTGAACTTTCACAGAACCATCCATGCTTCGGAAGCCACGGAGCAACATCAGGCCGCATTCACCTGCCGGTATGTCCCGGTTGCAACATAGCATGCAGGTTTTGCGAAAGAAGTTTGAACGACACAGAAAACCGTCCTGGCGTAACCTCAAAAGTTTTAAAGCCTGAAGAAACAATCCCCCTTATCAAAAAGGCGCTTGAGATAAGCCCGGAAATAAAGGTAGCGGGGATTGCAGGACCAGGCGACACTTTGGCAAGCGACAATGCAATAAAAACCTTCAACCTTATAGGAAAGGAATTCCCCAGCCTTATAAAGTGCATGAGCACAAACGGACTCCTTCTTGCAGAGCGTGCTGAAGAAGTTATAAAAGCAGGAATAGACAGCCTTACCGTAACAGTAAATGCAGTAGACCCGGAAATAGAAGCCCAGCTTAACGACTACATCATCTGGAAAGGCAAAAAGATAGAGGGCATTGAAGGTGCAAAAATCCTTATTCAAAACCAATTGGAGGGAATAAGAAAAATTGCAGCTTCAGGAATCACAATAAAAGTGAACACAGTGCTTGTTCCCCGCATAAACGGAAACCACATAGCAGAAATTGCAAAAACGGTCGCAGCGGCAGGGGCAAAAAGATATAACATCATACCGCTAATACCAACTGCAAAACTTGCGGGCGAAAACGCTCCAACATGCCAAGAGATTCACGCGGCAAGGGCTATGGCAATGCCATACATAGAGCTCTTCCTTCACTGCAACCACTGCCGGGCAGACGCGGTGGGTGTTCCAGGACGCACGGAATATTCAAAAGTCCTTTACCAGAAATTCGGCAGCAAGGAAATAAAGGAGAATTTCTCTCATGGCTAAAAACAAAGAAGCAAGCGCAGTTACATACAAAGCAGCCTTTGCCAGCACAGACGGAGAAAGCGTAAACATTCACTACGGCAGGGCAGAAAAGTTTTTTGTCTATACAATAAAAGACGATGAAGGCTACGACTTTTTGGAAGAAAGAAAAGCTAAACCAGTCTGCATGGACGGAAAGCACATAATACCAGAAATGGAAAAAAGCACAGAGCAGTTGGAGGACTGCCGCTACGTCATCGCATCAAGAATCGGTGGCGGAGCTGCAGCATCACTTACCGCAAGGGGAATTACACCAATGGAACTTCCAGGCACAATAGACGATGCAATCCTAAAGGTCTGGGAGTACAACCGGATACAGGGACTTTTCTAATCAAAAACAGGCAAAAATAAGCAAAATATGTACATAAAACCTATTGACTAACTAGGAAAATAAATATATAGTCTAATTACCTAGCAAACAAATAGGTTTTTATATAAAAATACAAAGGCAGGCGGAATAAAACCGCGCAAAGGAGCAAAAAGATGGCAGAGATTAGGCAGATTGCTATTTACGGAAAGGGTGGAATCGGAAAATCCACGACCACGCAGAACTTGACTGCAGGACTTGTAGAGCACGGAAAAAAGGTAATGGTCGTAGGCTGCGATCCAAAGGCAGACTCAACCCGTCTTTTGCTTGGCGGCCTTGCACAGAAAACTGTTTTGGACACAATCCGCGACGAAGGCGAAAACGTAGAACTTGACCGCATCATGAGAACAGGATTTGGCGGGACACGCTGCGTTGAATCCGGCGGTCCAGAACCAGGAGTTGGCTGCGCAGGACGCGGAATCATCACATCCATCAGCATGCTGGAAAACCTTGGCGCTTATACAGACGACCTTGACTTTGTTTTCTACGACGTACTTGGAGACGTAGTATGCGGTGGCTTTGCAATGCCAATCCGCGAAGGTAAAGCCAAGGAAATTTACATCGTAGCTTCCGGAGAAATGATGGCCCTCTATGCCGCAAACAATATTGCCAAGGGTATAAGCCGCTATGCAAAGGCCGGTGGAGTCCGTCTCGGAGGAATCATCTGCAACAGCCGCAACGTAGACCGCGAGCTTGACCTGCTGCGTGCATTCAGCAAGGAACTCGGAACCCAGCTCTTGTATTTTGTTCCCCGCGACAACATCGTTCAGCGCGCAGAAATCAACCGCAAGACAGTAATCGAATACAAGCCCGATTCTGCACAGGCACAGGAATACCGCAACCTCGCCGAAGCTGTAATCAACAACAAAAACTTTACAATTCCTACTCCAATGACTCAGGAACGCCTTGAGCAGATCCTTCTTGAATACGGCCTCATGGACGCACTTGAAGACGACTACAAGATTTAGTTTTTAAAGTGGGGAAAGCCGGCTTCAAACTGCACACGCTCGTGCTTGCCGCGAATATCCCCATTTATCCGGTGGGGGAAGTCTCCCCCTCGCTACAGCCCGCGTTGCGGTCTTACGCTACCCCCTCTACGGGGGTTCCCCCCGTAACGCCCCCGAGATTGGGGTAACAAAAGAGGAGATTGTATGAGCCTTAAGGTTGCATTAGCTTCGTCTGACGGAAAAAACATAGACCTGCATTTTGGCAAGGCAGAAAAGTTTTATATCTATGAACTCAAAGATAAGGGCTTTGAGCTTGTAGAAAGCCGAGATGCCCCCAAGCAGGAAGAAAAGGAAAGCAGTGCTGATTCAGAATGCATTCCCGGCGGAGGTGCAGGATGCGGCGGAGGATTTGGCTGCGGAAGCGGTTGTGGCGGTGGATGCGGAGGTGCAAGCGGCCCCCTGTCTCCTTTAGTAGAAGGACTGCTTGACTGCCGTGCAATAGTTGCCGCCCAATTTGGACAGAATGTCCGCCGACAGTTTGAGCGCAATGCGGTAAGCGTATTCGACGTAGAGCTTCCAATAGACGAAGCTTTGGAAAAACTTGCCGCCTATTACTTGAAGTTCTAATGACTGTCATATTAGGGCTTGCCCGGCAATGACAGGTACATACAGGAGAATTTAATGCCTTTATCAATAGAAACAAAATGCATTCACTTAGATAAAGATGCAATTGATGCAGGAACATGTTCAAAAGAAGGAATATGTCCAAGTTTTATAAACCACACCTGCCACAGAATTGGCTGCAACAGTTTTAAGCCGGAAAACAATCATTACGGAGCTGTAAGCTATCCAATCTATCAGACTGCAACTTATGCACATCCGGGTGCAGGCAAGAGCACTGGCTTTGATTATTCCCGCCTCCAGAACCCGACACGCGAACAACTCGAAAAAATCGTCTGCCAGCTCGAAGGTGGAATCGATGCCCTTGCCCTTTCTTCTGGTATGGCAGCGATTTCTCTTTTAATGGAATTATTCAACCCCGGTGATCATATAATTGCCGACTCAGATCTTTACGGCGGAACAATCCGTTTATTCGACAATGTAAACATTAAAAACGGAATCAGCTTTACCCGTGTAAATTGTGCTTCAGAAAATCTTGAACCGCTTATTACTTCAAAGACAAAAGCAATTTACATTGAAACTCCTACAAATCCAATGATGAACATTACCGACATCGCTGAAATTGCTGCCTTCGCAAAAAAACACGGACTTCTTCTGATTGTTGATAATACCTTTATGACACCGTACTTTCAAAATCCTCTTGCACTTGGAGCAGATATAGTTGTTCATTCGGGAACAAAATATCTTGCAGGCCACAACGACACCCTTGCAGGATTCATCGTAACCAACAGAACTGACATTCAGGAAAAACTCCGCTTTTTGATTAAGACGACAGGTGCAGGTCTTGCTCCGTTCGACAGTTGGCTCGTCCTCCGTGGAATAAAAACCCTTTCTATCCGCATGGAGCGCGCGCAAGAAAATGCCTCTAAAATTGCGCAATGGCTAAAGACACAAAAGTCAGTTACAAAAGTAATTTACCCCGGGCTTACAGAACACCCTGGCCATGAAACAATGAAAAAGCAGGCACGCGGTTTTGGTGCAATGATCACCTTCCAGACATATACAACAGAGCACGCAATTTCAGTTCTCAACAAGGTAAAGTTGATTATGTATGCAGAAAGCCTTGGCGGTGTGGAGACGCTAATCACCTACCCCACAACCCAGACCCATGCAGACGTTCCGGAAGAGATCCGACTAAAGAACGGAATAACACCTTCAACTCTCCGACTCTCAGTCGGAATAGAAAATGCAGATGATTTAATTGCAGATTTGGAACAGGCTTTAAATTAAAAATTAAACAAATTTAAAAACAAAAAAAATAAAAAGTATAAGCCGGGGCGCTCAGTTTAATTTGAGTCCCGGCTTTTTATATGGCTTCTACACTGTCACAGCTTTTTAGAACCTGACTGTCGTGGCTAACAAGGATTACGGTTTTACCGCTATCTGCAAGGGATCGAAATATTTTTACAATACCTTCCGTCCGCTCACTGTCTACGGATTCCGTTGGTTCATCGGCAAGTATAATATCAGGATTGTTTGCAAGTGCCCTGGCTACAAGAACCCTGTGGTTTTCTCCACCGGAAAGGTCCCTGGGGTAGCTTTGCGAAAGATGTGCTATGCCAAGATTTTCAAGAAGTTCTTTTGCGCGCGCATTGATTAGATTAAGCTGGACACGCGCATTCCTTCTGCCCAAGCCTATAAAATACGGAAGCCTTACGTTGTCAAAGACTGTAAGGTTTTCCAAAAAGCTCTGTTCCTGGGAAACAAAACCAATGTTGCTGTTCCTGAATAAAGAAAGCTCCTTGTCCTTCAGCGCGAATATATCCGTATCCCCATTGCCACTAGAAGTTCCTATAATAACCTTTCCAGAATCAGGTTTTTGAAGTCCTGCAATTATGGAAAGCAGGGTTGATTTTCCCGCACCAGATTTTCCTGATATTCCAAGAAAAGTTCCGTCCTGCACCCTAAGGCTAAAGTTGTCAAGAACGGTTATTTTTCCCCTAGGCGTAGAAAATGTTTTTGTAAGGTTACGTATGTCTATCATTTTGCGCCCCCATAAATTTCAAAATTGGAAATACGCACGGCGCTAAAGGCCGAAGCAACAAGGCATGAGCAAAGGGAAAGGGCAAATACTATGCCCGCAAAGATTGCAATATTAACAGGACTTGCCATTGCAAAAGGCAAAGCTATTTTTTCCGAAATGATTACGTTAAAGGGAATAATCACAAGCGATGCAACAAAAATGCCTATCACAGCACCAAGGCTTCCCAAAATTGCAGCTTCCGTAAAAATTATTTTCCTAAGCCCTGAATGGTCTGTTCCAAGAACCCTCAGAATAGAAAATTCCCTTAGGCGCTCGTTAATGGACATAGAGAAAACAACGGCAAGGGTAAGGACTGCAATTACAAAAACAAGAATGCAGTTTGCATAAATAAAAATAAGGAAAGACGAAAGCTTATTCACAAAAGTAGAAAGAAAACTTTCGCTTTGTATCACCTGGATTTTTTCAGAGGCAAAATCACTTGCTGCAAGTGCGCTCTTTATTCTGAGAGTAAGGCCGTCCGCTTTGTAGCCAGATGCGAGCCTTACAAAAATAACGCTGGTCTTTGAGGCAGTGTCTCCGTCAGAAATAAAGCCGAAGCCCTTTTCCTTTGCGTCAGAAAACATCTTTTGCAGGGTTGGCAAATCGGCATAAATTACATTATCCATGCCGGTACCGCTTTTTTCCAGGCGGGCAGAAATCTCATGCGCCTTTGCAAAGAATGTGACCTTATTTTTTTCCGTGGTGATGTTGCTTCCTGCAAGAAGTACTTCACCCGTACTTGCAGCAGAAGCAGAAACTTTTTTTCTTGCCCAGTTCTTTACTATAAAATCCGTATTGCTGTCAAAGCCTATTATCTGGATTGGAAAGTCGCAGCAACTTTCGCTAAGGCTTGTAAGATAAAACTGGGAAGTAACCAGCTGAACTCCTTCCACATTGCGGACAAGGTCTTCTATTCCCTTTGACATGTAAAAATAGCTTGGCTGGCCGGAAAGCAGAACGCCTTCCATTTTAGCCTCATAGCCTTCGGGAACAATCATAAGGTCTGCACCTATCCGCGACTGGATTCCTTTTATTCCGCATTTTAAGCTAGAGACGAGTATAAGTGAACCAAAAAGAACAGCCGCCGACAATGCAATAAGCGCAAGAAGGGCAGCTGTCCTAAAGGGCTTACGCCGTATGTTTGCGGATGCAAGCCCTGTTAAAGTTAGCGCTTTTTCCATAAGATTGCAGTCTGAACTAAAGAAAGCACAAAAATCAGGATTCCAAATACAAGAACTGTTGGGGCCGTAACCTTGTGGCAGTGCATGTTTGCCATTCCGCAAACCTTTGCAAATGTGTAAGGTGCAATGCCAACCAAAAGTCCAAGCAATGCTGTAAGTGATGATAAAATAATGCTTAAGTTTTTCATATTATATTTCTCCTTTGTATTAGATTCCGAAACAAGTTCGGAATGACACTTAGTCAAGCGAGGGAATGACACTTAGTCAAGCGAGGGAATGACACTTGCTATTCCATGTCATGCAGAACTTGTTTCAGCATCTGTTAGGCTCTTGAACCGTTTATTTCCTTATAAGTTTTTGTTGCGCTGTCGTAGATGTAACCGTCCGGAACGCCAAATAACTCGATGTATCCGGTTTCGATAAACTTTTCAATGTCCGTAGAAGCCTTAAGGATTCCTGCTTCCTGCAGCTGGCGGGCAGCAGAATCAAAAGTTTTCTTTCCAAGGGAGCGGCTTGGCTGATAGTTGATTTCTTCAAGCAGGGCCGCATTAAAGTCCAGGTCGCCTGCACAAAGGTCATTTTCTATCTGGAGCTGAGCAGCAGCCCTTGGTTCCGCCTGTACAAAAGCCGAAGCCTTTTGCAAAGCCCTTGTAACTGCGGCAGCCCCTTCCGGATTTTCGCGCAAGAGCTTGTGGGAAACAAACTGCTGGCAGCAATACTCCTTGCTGAATTTTTCGTCAGTAAGAGTATCAAGAATCTTTCTAAAACCGTACGCCTGTTCGCCCTTAGTTGCTACAGGGTCATGGGCACCAATTGCATCAACAGCGCCATTGTTCAATGCAATCGCAAGGTCTGCGGAAGCATAGGCAATAAATTCAACCTCATTGTTATCTGCCGTAACCCCAATTCCCAAATCCATGAGCTTACGCTTAAGATTCATAACAGAAGAGTCTGCAAGGCCTGGAACGCCAATCTTTTTTCCGCGGAGATCTGCAACAGATTTAATGTCGCTGTCGGCACGGACATAATACTTTGTACAGCCAATGTGAATGCCAGAAGTAAAAGAAATTGGAAGACCGTTTTCCATTGCCTGTAGCTGAGTTGCGTACAAGCCGTAGCCTGCGTCAACTTTTCCAGCAGCAATCATTTCGCCCAGGGTTGCACCGCCTTCTACAATGTGAACGTACTCTGCCTTCTGCCCTATTTTGGCAAGCTCTTCTTCAAAGAGCCCCATCTTCATTGCTACGTGGGTTGGTGCGTAACAAAGACTTCCTGTCTGAAAGTTGATGCGGACAACCTTCTGTGCCGTACCTGAAGCTCCGTCAGCAGATGCTGATTTTTTTGAACAGCCTGCAAGCATCAAAAGTGATGAAGCAGCCGCCATAATAACAAGTGATTTTTTCATATATAACCTCCAATAAATAATGCCATGCTGAACTTGTTTCAGCATCTTTTTTCATATTTATAATAGATTCCGAAACAAGTTCGGAATGACGTTTAATTCCAAGTTCGGAATGACGTTTAATTCCAAGTTTGGAATGACGCTAAATTGCATACTCAACTTCCTGAACCTTACCAGCGTAGTTCAGGATTTCCAGAATCTGTGTCCTGTATTTTAAGAAGACATCCTGTCCGCGGGCTCTGGGGTGGCTCAAATCAATCTTTATGATTTTTTCCACTTTTGCCGGGCGCGGGCTCATTACAACAACGTAGTCGCTAAGGTAAACGGCCTCATCCACATCGTGGGTAACCATTACCATTGTTGTATTGTGCTCCTTCCAAAGACGGATAATCTCGTCCTGCATGGTCATGCGGGTAAAGGCATCAAGCGCACCGAGCGGTTCGTCCAAAAGCAAAATCTTTGGGTATCCTACAAGTGCGCGCGCAAGACTTGCCCTCTGATTCATCCCGCCGGAAAGCTGATGTGGAAAAGATTTTTCAAAACCTTCGAGGCCCACCATTTTTATAAACTTATCCACATCTGCCTTGCGCTCCCTGTAAATGTGTCTGGCTCGCAAACCAAAAGCCACGTTGTCGCGGATTGTAAGCCAGGGAAAAAGATTTGCCTGCTGAAAGGCAAAGCCCCTGTCGCTTCCGGGCTTTGTGATTTTTGTGCCGTCCACTCTAACCTCTCCCGATGTCGGACTTTCAAGTCCAGCAATACAGCGCAGCAAGGTTGTCTTTCCGCAGCCTGACGGTCCAATCAGGGAAACAAAGCTTCCTTCTGGAATTGTAAAGTCAACTCCTTTAAGGGCTGTAACTTCTTCTTCCCCTCCCTGATTAAATATTTTTGTTATATTCGATAATTTAATTTCTCCACTCATTAGATTCTCCTTTTGTAGGGGAAAGCCTTCCCCTCGCTCGCACTTCGTTGCTCGCTACCCCTTCTGCGGGGGTACCCCCCGCAACGCCCCCTCCTACGATCATAACGGCTTAGGGATTGGAGCACCGCCGCAGGCGTACCGCGCAAGCGGTATGGAGCGATAGCGGAAGTGCGCAAAGCCCGACCCGGCGCAAGGCGGCGGGGAAGCCCCTACCATTTTATAAGCCCCTTCTGCCAGCCCAACAGCTTGCCCCTTACTTTAAAGAGTGCTGTAATAATCACCGTACAGAAAACCGCAATCATTATAAGGCCTGCATAAACTCCGGAGTACATCATCATGGCTTTTTGGTAACTGATGTACCAGCCAATTCCATATTTTGCACCGAACATTTCGGCAGTCATAAGTGCAATAAAGGCGGCGCAGATTCCGTTGAAGGCTCCCTGAAAAATATTCGGCAGGGCGGCCGGAACTGCAATGCGGAATACCTGAAAAAAAGTTCCTGCTCCCAAGGTACGACCAACTTCAAAATAAACCTTGCTTGTGTTCTGAATGCCGGAGCTTGTCATAAGCTGAACCGGGAACCAAACCGCCAGTGCAATAATAAAAACACTTGCCCCAAATGGAGTTGGAAAAGTTGTAAGCACAAGCGGAATCCATGCAGTTGCAGGAATGGGGCCAATCAACTTTATGTAGGGATTAATCCAGTAATAGACCTTTTTTGAAAAGCCAAGGAAGACTCCTGTAATAAAACCAACCGTTACTCCCCAGAAAACTCCGAGCAGCAAAAGGCGGAATGAATACCAGATGCATTTTGCAAGAAGGGATGTCTGTTCTACAAAAACTGCAAGAACATTATTGTATGTTGGAAAAAAGATGACGGGTAAAAGTGCAAACTTTGCGGTGGCAAGGTTAATCACAATCACAAGACCTGCAGCTCCCAAAAGAAAAGGCCCCTTCTCCGTAAGGTCTTCGCGGATTTTTTTTACAAAAAACGAAAGTGCGAAAAAGAGCAGAGACATGCCAAGAAGAATAAAAAGCAAACCTTCGTAGTAATGATGCTTTGATTCAGGATGAAGGCTACTGTCCGGTATGGCAACCTGAACTAAAAAAACAAGAAGAATTCCCAATGCGGGAAAAAGTCTTTTTATTAAAGCAAAACATTTTCTTCCCATAACACACCTCGCAAAGATTTTCCTGCTCCAAAGAATGATAAAACTCCCTCCGACAGGATTTTTAAATAATAGGAGCATTAGCTATTAATTACCTAGTAACTTAGTATGTTATATCCAAAAACAGAAACTTTGTATAATATATTTTTTATATGGGAGATATAGACTAAGGCTATAACCCCCATTTTTATATCAATAACTCCACTTTATAAGCCTTTTTTTGGCAATGTTAATAAGAGCGTTCAATCCCGTAACAACAAATCCTATAAAGAATATTCCGGCAATCGCCTTTGTATAATTGGCAAAAGCAAGGGATATTTTTACATAAAAACCCATTCCGCATTCAGCACCGAGCATTTCCGCAGCGGTTAGAGTCATAAGGGCAGAAGCCAGCTGAATCGGAAGACCATTTATAATTCGCGGAAGGTTGAACGGAATTATGACCTTGAACAATATGGACGGGGTGGAAAGATTCAGGACCTTGGCTGCATTCACGATTCTCTTTTCCACAAAGGCAGTGTTGTTGATTGACCCCATGAAAGTTCCCCAAAAGTTTGTAAGGAAAATTACAAAAATGGAAGCAAGCCTAAAAGTGGGCATTATAAGAACCACGTATGGGGTGTAAATTAAAGGCGGAACAGTGGATATTGCCTTTGCAATGGGATATACGGCTTTGGTGGCTCGCTGATTCCAGCCAACAAGCGTACCAAGAATCACCGCACTTACAATCGAAAGAGTCATTCCAACAGCAAGAAGAAACATTGAGTTAAAAAATCCGTCCAATATTTGCTTCCAGTCCTTAACAAACACATAAAAGACATTCTCCGGTGCTGGGACAAATACGTAGGGCAGAAAATTCAGCCTTGAAACGAACAGTTCCCATACAAAGGCACAGACAAAAACAAAAGCTGTTATGTCTTTTGCCGCCCGGCTTTTCTTTTCGTCAAAAACTTGAATCAAAAATGCCACTTCTGAGACGCAAAGGACTATGATAAAGACCAAGGGAGACTTTAACCCGGTACGCATGGAAACTTCATATTTGCTTGGAAGGAAAAAGCAGGCCATGGTTGCCAAAAAGAAAATGTTTGCTATGTTGAAAAAATATCCAAGGTAGTTTTTTGTCTTGCCAATCATATACCTGCACCTCCCGGTAAAATTATGTTGTTCTCGCCGTCATAGAACAAATCTTTTAGCTTCTCGCTGATTTCGCTGTATTCCTTGCACATGTAGAATTCCTTTCGCGAACGTGGGCGGGGAATCTTTACGTCTATCACTTCATGAATTTCTTTTGGAATCATAAAGACGATTCTGTCCGCAAGGAAAATTGCTTCGCTTAAATCGTGGGTGACGAAGATTATTGTTTTTTTCTTGTCATCAAGCCGCCAAAGCTTTAGGAGAAGTTCCTGTAGGTTCTCGCGAATTTTTGCATCAAGGGCACCGAAGGGTTCGTCCATCAAAAGAATTTGCGGGTCGCAGGCTAAAGCTCTTGCAATGGCAACGCGCTGCTGCATTCCTCCGGAAAGGGAACCTGGCAGTTTGTTTTCCACGCCCTTTAACTCTACTCTTTCCAGATAGGTTTCTGCAATTTTTGATGCTTCCCGCTTGGATATTTTTTTAGACTTTTTGCCTTTCTCGTAAACAGCAAATGCAATGTTCTGTTTTGCTGTCATCCACGGAAAAAGTGAATAGTTCTGAAACACGACAGCCCTTTCCACACCGGGGCCGCTAACAAGTTTTCCGTTTATGTGGACTTCACCTTCGGACGCCTTGTTAAGCCCTTCAAGGACTCCAAGCAGGGTTGATTTTCCGCATCCACTGGATCCGACTATACAGATGAATTCGCCTTCATTTATGTCCAGGTTTATGTTCCTGAGCGCAGTGTATGAAGTTTCGTCATTTTCATATTTCATGCTAAGATTTTTTATTTCAATAATTGTTTTTCCCATCAGCACCCCGCCCGCAAAATTCTTTGCAAGTTTTACTCTCTCCGATTTAGCTGGACTATATTATTGAAGCAAAGCCCGGATACTTGTCATTATGCTCAACAAAAAAAGTCCACATGTCCTTATAGAACTGGTCTTCGGGGAACTCCTGCACTATCTCTTTTAACGCCTTTGCGTAAACATCAACATTGAAGAATTCCTCAAGAGGACGGTCAAGGTCAAATGTCTCATAAACCGCAGAACTTCCGTTGTAGTTGGGATCAGGATTGTGCGAACGCCCCTGCGTCTTGTTTGTGTCGTACAGGTAATCGTAAATCCAGTCTTCATCTATGCCGGAACTTTTGGCCATTTCTTTTACCAAAGCTTTCTGGTCTTCCGTCTTGTAGGCCTTGAATGCCCTTATGTGGGCTTTAAGAAGTCTTACGTATGCCTCTTTTTCCGAATTGAATTTATCCGCATTTGAAGTCTGGCGGCAGCACACATAATCCTTTTCTAGGGCAACAAGCGGGAAAAGGTAGACAAGCCCCATGTTAAGTCCGGTCTCCACAAAGTCTGGGCCGATTATCACTATGTCTATATTTCCTTTTTGCACAGCGGCAAGCTCTTCTGCCTGACCCTGGATGATTTTAAAATCAACATCCTTTTCCGGATCCATATTATACTTGGTTTTGAGTACCCCCTTAAGAATAACTTCGCCTATGGAGAAGGGCTGTACGGTTATGGAAAGTCCCTTCCAGTTTTCTGGATTCTTTATGTCTGGATTTGACTGGGCGGTTTTTGCGTTTGCAAGCAGAACCATTCCCCCGTTCATTGCTCCACCGTAAATTACTATGTTTCCGCCTTCTCCGCCGTATTTAAGAGGGAAGGCAAGGTCATTGTAGGCACCGTCAACCTTTCCTATGCTTTCCGCTTCGAATATCTGTTCTCTCTCCAGGGGAACAACGTTGACGTTAATCTCGTAATCAGAATAATAACGTTTGCCAAGCTCAAAGAGCGGGTTCAGCGCATGGCCAGAAGCACCCTTTGCAAAAGTAAGCGAATACTTTGCCGAAGCTTTATTACCGTCTTTTTTGCAGCCCGACATACCAGCCATCAAGAGCAAAAAGAGAATTCCAATGGAAAACAATTTCGTAAATGATTTTTTCATGTTGATACCTCCATAGCCCTATGCAAGTTTTGCTTGATAGGTCTGGTTTGTGATTGTTTTACCCTCAAAGAGAGTATTATATATATCTTCAAGCAGACGAAGTCCGCCCCGATACCCGACATAACTTTTTTCAACTATAAGCTGCTGATGAATTGGTGCGCTTATGTACTGGAAAAGATTTCCACTTTGCTTCGTGTATACTTTTTCCCAGTCGCTTCCAAGTACAAGGGCGCGGTTTGTCTTTTTAAGTTCAGGTTCAGTCCTGTCACGGATTTTTTCCGAATCAATCTCAAAGAAAATTTTGTCTGCATAATTGGGGAATTCCTTTGCAAAAAGTTCGCGCAGTTTTTCTTCGTTCTTTTGGTTTGGATTGTCGGTTACAAAAATTCCAGACGGAATGTAGCCTACTTCGTTTTCAAGATATTTCGTAACACCAAAAGTCGTAAGGCTGTCACCGGAAACATAGAGTTCGTATGGCAGGTTGTTCTGCAGAGAAGAAAAGAAATCGGCGGTATCCACAAAATATTCGTAGTAACGCTTTTTTTCTTTTTGGATTACCTCTTCTGCTACCTCTTTGTCTATTCCTGCAAAGGCTGCAACTGAGCGGAGGAAATCGTTGCTTTGCAGGGCACCGATGGGAAGTATAGGATAATGAAGATATGGCGTACCGTATTTCTTTTTTAGAAGCTCAACAACTTCAAGTCCTACCCATGGAGAAACAAGTATGTTGAACTCTGCGTTGGGTATGTCTTTCCATTCTTCAACACCACGGCTTGAAGGGCCAAAAAGAATGTTGACCTTGAGCCCCAGCTTTTCAACAAGAATTTTTAACTGTTCAAAGTCACCCCGCCAGAATGGATTTTGTGCAGGTACATCGGCAAAGACATTCACAAGTCCCTTCTGAACATTGGGCTTTACGTTCCCTACATACTGGTTGATTATTGCCTTTATTACAGCCTCGTGACCGTGGTAGGCATTGCCCTTAAAGCCAGGGGTGTCTGTTCCCACTATAGGAAGACCTTCGACCGCATAGTCCTTTGCTATCTCTTCAACATTGTCACCAATGATGCCTGCTGTACAGCCGGAAAGAACCACAAACAAATCTCCCTTCATGACCTGCATTGCACTTTCTATTTCGCTCCGCAAATCACGCTCGCCTCCAAACACTACATTTGATTCATCCGTATTTGTAGAAGGCACCTGGTTTCCGCCGGCATAGGCTTCACCCTGATATCCTGACTGTGCAAAAGCGGAGACTATGGAAGAGCAGCCGGGTCCTGCGTGTACAATTGGAATTGCCCTTGGAATGGCAAGCACGGTATTCTGTGCACCAAGCGCACAAGTAAATCTTGGTTCTGAAATTTCACAGTTCATAAATCAAAGTCCTCCTACAAAGGCAAATGGGTCTGTATCTTTCTTAAGCCACCACTCCGTATAGGGAAATTCTACGTTGCGGGCAATGTTCTCATAGAGCTTTCTTGTTTTTAGGATTTTTTGAATTCTGCGTCCCAGATCAATTGTTCCATCGTAACCTACGCACTTGTTTGAATCACCTTCCATGATTGAAGGAATGCCAAGCTTGTAGCCAAGAACCGTCAATGCCTGATGGCGCACAATCAAAAAGTCAGGAGAAAGCTTTGAAAGAAATTTTATAACCTGATACGGCTGTTTGTTGCAGATTGTATAGTTTGGAACGTTACCTATAGTCTCAACAAGATACTTTACGGTGTTTATTTCCTTAGTGTCATACTGCTGGTCATGGTGGTAGGTTGTAATTCCAATAACCTCAAGTCCAAGGTCATAACATACGCTTGCCATATTGTGAGCATAGGATGCACCGGAGAAAATATAAACTTTCTTTCCCTTAAAGAATTCCCGAAGCTCATTTAATTCTGGAGCAATACGCTCGTGTTCTTTCTTTATAGCCTCTTCAACAATGCTTTCCCGTCCTGTAAGCTTTGCAACCTCGCGCAGCCACCTGTCAGTCCACTGAATTCCGTAAGGTGCAGGAGCCCGTACCTGTGGAACACCGTAGATTTTTTCAAGGCGGTCGGCAACAAAAGTTCCAAGGGTTTCGCAAATTGTTGATGTGCAGGCTGCCTCTGCCATACGGGATATTTCTTCAAAGCTTCTTGTTTCCACAAGGTAATTCGGGCGCAAGTTTATTGTTTTTAGCAAAGGAGTAAAAGTGTCAACTCCGGAAAAGTTAAAAACGTTTACAAGGTCTTCCTGCTTTTTTTCCGGAGCTTTGAGGGCTGTGTTCAAGATGCCGTTAAAAGCTGCGTCAAAACCGGTGGACCATATTCTGGACTTAAAGCCTTCACATTCAACTGCGAATACAGGAATGCCGAGTTCTGCGCTCATTTCCTTTGCAACAGAATGAACGTCATCTCCAACAATACCGGATGCACATGAGGTAGTAACGTAGATTACCTTGGGGGAATAACGCTTGTATGCTTCTTCGATTGCGTGACGCAGCTTCTTTGCGCCTCCATAAATTGTGTCCGACTCCTGAATGTTCGTACAGATGGCATGATGGGAAAAGGAATCCTTTCCCCTTATCTTTGCAACGTTGGCCATTCCGTTCCAACGCTCAGAAACATTTGCGTAGCATCCGATTGGAGAATGGCTTACAACTGCCGCATCGTGAATGGAATAAACCTGCATAAATGCACAGCCTTCCTGGCAGTTTCCACACTGGCTGAATTTAAACCGCCCGATTTTAAGTTTGTTGTCTCTGGAAGCTTCATCCAAAGACTTTGCATCCCCATTAAAAGTTAGAATCGTATGAAGCCTGTTTTCCCGAATTTCAACCTTGTCTTTTAATAACACACTCATGGCAACGTCCTTTAGTCAGAATTATTTCCAGTAATTTCCTAGTAATTTACTATGTTATATATTTTTCCATGAAGAATGTAAAATATAAGTTTTGTATATGTCCTATAGCTTTTTCTGATAATAAGGATGTAGACGTGATAGAAAGTTAATCAAGTTCAGTGACAGGAGATGGATTTACATTGGCAATGGTTTGGGAATAGTTTAACCTGTTATTTGCTTTATGAAGTTTGCAATTTCGCGGATCATAGAAATGCGGCGGCCAATAAGACCGTGCTCTGTTGGGTATACAACAAGTTTTTGGACGGCGCTTGTTTTGTGGGCAGCAAGCTTTTCCCATAGGGGCATAATCATTTCGTCAATGGGAGAAACGGAATCATATTTTCCTGCAAAGACTATTATGTTTTTGTCCTTTACCTTTTCGAATGCATTTGGATGGCTTATATCTTCCCGGCGGTGAAGCACATCGTCATAGATAACGTCAATTCCATCTGAATGAAGTATGCGGCCTTCCTCCAAAAGAGAACGCAGGTAAACTTCCTTGTCGCAGTTAAGGTAGCGCGTGGGGTCGTAAGGAGTGAGCATGATGATTCCTGCAAGCCAGTCAAGATTCTTTCCGGCATTTAAAGACGAGTTTGCACCCATGCTGTGTCCCAGCAAAAAAATCTGCTTGGGATTTACGTTGTATTTTTCCGTAAAGCGTTCGGAATGTGCATACTGTGCAAGATTGTATGCGTCTTCTATGCAGTTTGAAATAAGATACTTGCCCTGGCTTCCCCAGGCTCCCCTGTGATGGGGAACAAGGACAACGCAACCAATCCGGCAAAGTGCGTGCGAAATGTCATCATTGCGGGCTGTTCCCGGAAAACCGTGCAGCATTATTACGCAGGGTCTGGGTTCAGAAAATTCGCTTGAAGGCCACATAATCTCACCGTAAATGTGAGAGCCGTTTGAAATAAAATCAAGTGTTGAATAGTCGGGCAAGGCAGAGGGATTAAGTTCTTCTGGATCTTCAAAAAGGTATGCGGTGTTGATCATAAGTGGCCTCAAAAAAATTAACAGGTGAATCCGGCAATGTGCAGAATGCGCCGGATGGCATCAATATAGGAGAGGCTGATGTTATCCATGCGGGTTATTTTTTTTGTAATATAACCAAGTTCAAAAGTATGGTTGATTTTTTCGTCATGATTTTGCAGTGGAATCAAAACAAAGTCATCGTCAGTATCTTTTGATTCTTCACCGAATATACCAGAAAGAAAGGTGTAGCCGTTCAGTGTTTTAATTAGGTTTAGTTCAGTTGCCCGGTCGGCCACAGTAATTGCCTTGTCAAGTTTAAAGCGGTTAATCACTTCATCAGAAAAAAAAGATTTTACATCATCAGTGTCAAAGGTTATAAAGTGGTAGGGTTCCAGCTCGGCTAAAGAAAGGCTTTCCTTTTTGGCCAGAGGATGATGTTCATGCAGATATACAAAGGCATTGCATTCTGTAAGATGATGGAATTCCAGATTGTTTGCATTTAGATTTTTTGTAATTGCCTCGCGGTTGGAATCGCTCAAATATAAAATGCCAAGATCACTTTTTTCAAGCGCCACGTCTTCAATAACACCAGACGCTTTTTTTTCCCGGAAGGCAAAATCATAACTATTCTTGGAAAACTGCTTTACAATTTCAACAAATGCGGTACGGGCAAAGGCATAGTATAATGCAGAAACAGAAAAAGACTGTTTTTCTTTTGAGGAATATTTTTTGATAAGGTTTTCGTAGCTTGCATAAAGCTTCTCAGCGTCGCGGATAAAAGATTCCCCACGCTCCGTTACTTTTACGCCACGCGGGGTTCTGTGAAAAATTTCAAAACCCAGTTCCCATTCCGCATCATGCAATGAAGAGGTAAGGGAGGGCTGAGAGACAAAAAGTTTTTCCGAGGCTTTGTTCAAAGAACCTGCCTCTGCAACGCCAAGAATATAGCGAATCTGTTGGAGAGTCATTATTCCCTAAATAAATCCGTACTCAAATAGCGCAGACCTGTGTCCGGGAAAATGACTACAATATTCTTTCCTTCGTACTCAGGACGCTTTGCAAGTTCTGTTGCTCCCCAAAGTGCGGCACCACTGGAATTTCCAACCAGCACACCGTCTGACTTTGCAACAATTCTGGCCGCTTCAAACGATGGATTTACTGTTGCAACAAGAACTTCATCGTAAACGCCTTTTGTATTCCGGACAGTAACTGGAACCCTTTCTTCCGGCACTTCCGTAAAGTTGTGGATACCTGTTAAAGCAGTTGCATCAATAGCAGGTTCAACGGCAATAACCTTTACGGCAGGATTCTTGGACTTTACATAGTCGCTTATTCCGCGGATTGTTCCGCCTGTTCCAACGGCACTTACTACAGCAGCCAAGTCACCGTCCGTCTGTTCCCAGATTTCCACACCAGTCGTGTCGTGGTGGGCTTCGGGATTTTTAGGATTAATCATCTGGTCAACAAAGAAAATATTTTCTCCTGCTGCCTGGCGGTCACGGATATGCTGTTTTAAAATATTGGTTGCGGCTACAAAGTCATTGTTTGTAGTTTTTAGCGCTTCCTGAATTTCCGGGACATTACTGATTCTTGTTACGTTTGCACCAAATGCCTTCATTATGTCAAAGCGTTCCTGGCTTGTTCCATCTTGAAGATAGATTGTAACATCATAGCCTTTCATTGCTCCGATTGCAGAAACGGCAATTCCTGTGTTGCCGCTTGTGTATTCGATGAGGGTTGTTACTCCGGGCTTGATTTTTCCTTCACGCTCAGCATCTTCTATGATGCGGAGAACGATGCGGTCCTTAATGCTTCCGATTGGGTTAAAGTATTCAATCTTTGCAAGAAGGTGTGCCTTGAGACCGAGTTTTTTTTCATAACCGTGGAGCCTTACAAGCGGTGTATTACCAATGAGTTCTGTTAATGATTCATTAATTTTTTTTGCCATACAATATCTCCTGATATTAACTGGGGGCGTTGCGGGGGTGGCCCCCGCTAGAAGGGGTAGGACGCAACGAAGTGCGGCCGAGGGGGAGACTTCCCCCCTTGCATTCCCCTACTTTTTTGCCTCTTCTTTTATGAACTTGTCTGCATTCTGCTCGTACCACCACTTTGTGTAGGGAAGCTTTATGCGGGCAGCAAGATTTTTTTCAAAGCTGCGGTTTGTAACGGTGTCGCGGATGAGCTTTGCAAAACTCAAAGTTCCCTCGTAACCGAATACCGTATACTCGTCTGCAACAAATACTGCGGCATAGCCCTGCTTGATTGCCCAGACAGTTGTTCCCGGGTGGCGGCTAAAATAAACATCGGGCTTATAGTGGTTGAGTATGTTAAGAACCTCGTAGTTCTGCTGGTCTGCAACCGCAACCTTCATGTCTTTTGGAGAATTCTGCAACAGGTGTTCCAAGGCTGGCGGAACTTTTCCGTTGTCGTACTTGTAGTCGTAGTGCCATGCAAGCGCATAGTCAACGGTCATTCCAAATTCCTGGAGTACGCGGGCAATTTCGTAGGTAAAGCCCGGGCCCATACCAATTACGGCACGCAAGCCTTTGAGCTGCTTTGTAATTTCTTCTATCTGAGGCATGTAGATAGCGCGCTGCTTTTCTATATAGGCTTCAACTTCCGCACGCTTTCCGATGGTGTCTCCAATTCCGCGGAGCCATGTTTCAAAACCGGTTATGCCTGAATGGTTGATTGTGCGCACGTAAGGAACTCCGTATGCTTCTTCCAGTGCATTTCCAAGATAAGTTCCGAGTGTTCCGCAGATGCAAACCGTACACAAGGCTTCGCTAAGGTGGCTAAGTTCTTCTATGGTTGCATTGCAGTAGAGGAACTGTGGCTCGGCATCAAAGACTTCGTTAAAGATTTTTGTAATCTGGGGGCGGGCACTTTCGTAGAAGTTCTTTATGTTGATTGTGCGCCTCTTCTGCTTTGGGGGCTTAACGATCCCCTGCAAAACAGCGTGGTCAGAAATGTCAAAGCCACTTGCCCAGATGCGGGACTTGAATCCTTCGCAGTGAACGGGAATTACAGGAATGGGCAGTTCTGCATCCAGGTCGCTTGCAACACCGTCCACGTCTTCTCCGGTAACACCAGAAACACAGCTTGTGGAAACAAAGATTGCATCCGGTTTGTAGGTTTCGTAAGTGTGGCGGATTATTTTTACCAAATCATTTGTTGCGCCAAAGACTGTGTCCTTTTCGTTCAAGTCTGTGCAAACAAAAACGGAATTGGTTGTCTTGTTTACGCGGGCTGCAATCTGGCCGAACTTTACAGCGTCGTTGCTTGCCATTGCGGTACAGCCGGCAGGTGCGTGGTAAACAACTGCAACGTTTCTGATTGCCGCAAGTGCATTAAGCGCGCATCCTGAAAGACAGGAACTTGACTGGCTAAAGCAGCGCTCACGGTTACGGAGGCTTCCGTCTTCTGATTTTTTTACAAGCGTCTCAAGGTCTCCAACAAAGCCTGTGATGGATCCAAGGCGGTTTTCGCGAATTGCGATATTTGCATTCTTAAAGTTAAATGGCATAATGTCTCCTTTCTAAAGCTTTAGCTTGCTCATTGCGGCGGTAAAGATTTGTTCAAGAAGGTGAAGTCCTCCTGAATAGCCTGCAATGTGGTCGTTTATTACAAGCTTTTCCAGCATTGGGTAGCTTACGTTTACAAAGTGGGCACCAAGTTCCGCAGCAAGTTTCTTTTCCCAGTTGGAGCCAATGATAAGCGGTGTTCCTGCAAAATCAGCGGCCTTAATCTGCTCATGAATGTCGTGGCCATCAGTTGTAAATTGGACAGGAGTTTTTATTCCGTAGTTAAGGTTGTTCACTTCGTCCGTAATCTTTTGCTGGAAAGATTTAGGCGCATCGTCTGTAATGAAAACTTTTTCCGGGAAAAGCCCCATGTCGTTTACAAGGAATTTTGTTACGGCAATTGAATATTCACTGTCGCTTGCAACAGCAAAACGCTTGCCAAGAATACGGGTTTCCAGCAAGGTGTCTGCAAAGCGTTCAATATAATAGTAGAACTCTGCTTCTTTTTCTGCGATTACCTTTTCGGTAAGCTCTTTGTCTGCACCGGTAAATTCCTGAACTGCACGGAGGAACTTGCTTGTTTCCGTAGCACCAATCGGAAGGACGGGATACTGCAAAAGCTTTATGCCAAAACGGCGCTCCAGATACTTTGCGCTTTCAAGACCTGTCCACGGAGACACAAGAATTGTATATTCTGCCTGGGGAATTTTTTTGATGTTCTCTATGCCGCGTCCAAAGCCAAAAATTGTGTTGGGCTTAAGGCCTATTGCAGACAGCAGGGCTTCTATCTCGCGCAAGTTTCCAAGCCAGTACGGATCCTGCTGTGGAGGAGAAACAAAAAGGTTTACGAGCCCCTTCTCCTTTACAACTTCTCCATCTGCATTTGAATAGGAAGAAAGAACTTCCTCCCGCTCAAGATACTGCTCAAAGATGGACTTAAGAATCCAGTCGTGGCCAAGATAATTGTTGCCCTTAAAGCCTGGTGTCTTTGCCCAGAGAACAGGTTTCTTTTCGCCTGAAAAATTTCCTGCAAACTCTTCAATGTCATCACCAATAATTTCGCTTGTACATCCGGAAAGAACCACGAACAAATCGGCATCAATAACCTTAAGCGCATTTTCTATGGTAGAGCGCAGCTTGCCTGTTCCTCCAAAAACAACTTCCTTTTCGCTAACAGAACTGCACGGAAAAATATTCGGACTAAAACGTCCGCTTGTTCCATTGTTATCATTCAATTTTGCGGCGCATCCGGGTCCTGAATGCAAGACAGGAATTGCTCCCGTAATTGCATGAACTGTCTGCATTGCTGCAAGAGCGCACTTATAGCGCGGCTGGTCCAGTATTTTTGCCATATTTGCCAAGCTCCATAAAACATAATATTACCTATTGACTTAATAGGTAATTACACTTATACTACAATAAACCTAGTAAGTCAATGGGTAAATACAAAAAAAATACTTTTTTTCAAAAGTAAGGAGTTCCAACTATGGAATATGAATTCAACAAGCTAGTAGACCGCCACGGCACGAACTCTATAAAAACAGACCTTGCCGTCCCCCGCGGAAAACCAGAAGACGTTCTTCCGCTTTGGGTTGCAGATATGGATTTTCCAACCGCACCGGAAATTCTTGAGGCCATTCACAATAAGGTGAGCCACGGAATATTTGGCTATTCATGCCTTGACGATGATTTTTTTGCGGCCTTAAAAAATTGGATGCAAGTAGAGCACAACTTTTCACCGGAAAGGCACGACCTTGTTACAACACCCGGAGTTGTCTTTGGCATTTCCTGCGCAATCAAGGCTTTTACAAAAGAAGGGGATGCGGTAATAATTCAGACTCCGGTTTACTACCCTTTCAAGAACATGATAGAGCTTAACAAACGCAAGCTTGTTACATCTTCTTTATATGAAGAAAATGGAAAGTACAAGATAAACTTTGAGGACTTTGAAAAGAAGATAATAGAAAACAAGGTAAAGCTCTTTATCCTTTGCAGCCCCCACAATCCTGTTGGACGGGTATGGACAAAGGAAGAACTGCAGAAGCTTTCTGAAATTTGCCTCCGCAACAAGGTGATTGTCTTTGCAGACGAGATTCACAACGACTTTGTGTATGAGCCGAACAGCCACACGGTATTCTCAAACCTTTCGCCGGAAGCAGCGGAAAACAGCGTGGTTTCTATGTCGGTAAGCAAAACCTTTAACCTTGCAGGCCTTCAATTTTCCACAAACTTTATCAAAAACCCTGTCTTGCGCAAAAAATTCCGCGACGAAAAGGACAAGACCGGTTACGACGAACCAAGCCTGATTGGACTTACCGCCGCACGCGCCGCATACAAAAATGGAAAGCCCTGGCTTAATGCGCTAAAAAAGCACCTAAAGGACAACATAGAATTTCTTCGCAGCTACCTTTCCAAAAACTTGCCCAAGGTAAGGCTTATAGAACCGGAAGGAACATTTCTCTTGTGGCTGGATTTTTCCGCGCTGGGACTTTCCGACTCTGAGATTGACGACACAATCGTAAACAAGGCAAAAGTCTGGTTGGACAGGGGAACAATGTTCGGGCCTGAGGGTGAATATTACCAGAGGATAAATGTTGCAACCCCACGCCCTGTGCTTGAGGATGCACTCAACAGAATAAGAGACGCAATTGGAGAAATGTAAATGTACAAAATTTCAACACGTGGGCAATACGCACTTCTCATAATGGAAGACCTTGCTATGGATGACGGCTGCAAATGCATTCCGCTTAAAATACTTTCGCACAGGCACAATCTTTCCGTAAAGTATCTTGAGCAGATTCTAATCCAGCTTGGAAAAGCAGGGCTTGTTACCGGCTCAAGGGGAATCAGCGGAGGCTACAGGCTAACAAAAAAGCCCCAGGAATACACAATAGGCGAGATTCTAAGGGCAATGGAGGGGGAACTTGCCCCCCTTTCCACCTACGAAAACAACACTTTCTTTTCCGAAGGGAGCCGCTTTTTCTGGAATGACTTCAAGAGCACAATCAACGACTACGTAGATTCAGTGCATCTTAACGACCTTACGGAAAAAAACCAAGCTTTTGTGGGCTATGACTATTGCATTTAATGCGTATTGCATTTAATGCGTATTGCATTTAATGCATATTGCATTTAATGTTCTTGCAACTTATTTGCAAAAATGATATTATAATCAAAAGAAGTCAAAGGCGACATCGTATCTAGGAGCGGTGTCGCCTTTTCTTTTTTTCAGAGGATTTTTATGTCAGACAAATCAAAAGGGACCATCGTCGTACTTGGCTCAGGACCAATCCGCATCGGGCAGGGCATCGAATTTGACTACGCATCAGTCCAGTGCGTCCAAGCCCTTAAAAAACTTGGCTACGAAGTTGCAATCATCAACAACAACCCGGAGACCGTTTCCACAGACTTTGACACTGCCGACCGTCTCTACTTTGAACCGCTAACACCGCCAGATGTAATGAACGTGCTGGCCGTAGAAAAACCGCTTGGCGTTGTAGTTGCCTTTGGAGGTGGAACTGCAATAAAGCTTGCAAAATATCTGGACAGCCAGGGTGTAAAAATTCTTGGAACCAGCGCAGATGCCATAGACCTTGCAGAAGACAGGGAACGCTTTGAAGAACTCTGCGACAGGCTAAACATAAAAAGGCCAAAAGGGCTAACAGTTTTTACGGAAGCGGAAGCACTGGAAGCGGCTGCAAGAATCACCTACCCCGTACTCATGCGCCCAAGCTACGTACTTGGCGGACAGAACATGATTATAGCAAGGGACAATGCGGATGTAAAAGAATACATGAAGATAATCCTCCGCGGCGGAATAAAAAATCCGGTTTTAATAGACAAATATATGGAAGGAAAGGAACTGGAGGTTGACTGCATCTGCGACAGCAAGGACGTTCTTATTCCGGGAATCATGGAGCACATTGAACGCACCGGCATCCATTCAGGAGATTCGATTGCAGTTTACCCGGGACAGTTTACTGCGGAAATAGAAGAAAAAATCGTACGCCAGTCATGCGACCTTGCACTGGCACTTGGAACAAAGGGGCTTGTAAACATCCAGTACCTAATCTACAAGGATGAACTTTACATCATCGAAGCAAACCCCCGCTCAAGCCGCACCGTTCCCTACCTTAGCAAAGTAAGCGGAGTTCCTATGATAGAACTTGCAACCCGCGCAATGTTGGGAGAAAGCATCAGCAGCATGGGTTACGGCACTGGCCTCTACAAAAAGCCGGGCTACTTTGCGGTAAAGGTTCCTGTATTCAGCTTTGAAAAACTCATGGACGTAGACACCCACCTGGGCCCGGAAATGAAGTCAACAGGTGAAGTTCTAGGAATTGCCTCGACCCGTGAAGAGGCAATCTTTAAGGGAATGAGCGCTGCCGGTTGGAAGATGATACGTCCAAAATTCCATGAGGGGGAAGTCTCCCCCTGCGGTCGCACTCCGTTGCGCCCTACCCCTTCTGCGGGGGACACCCCCGCAACGCCCCCGCAATCTGCATACGGCGTATTGTTCTCCGTAAGGGAAACCGACCTTCCTGAACTTGCGCCTCTTGCAAAGAAATTCTACGACCTAGGCTTTACCCTGTATGCCACAAGCGGAAACGCCACAACAATAGAAAGAAGCGGAATGAGCGTAACTCACGTTGCCAAGGTTCACGAAAACTACAGCGAAAACGTAATGACCCTTTTGGAAAGCGGCAAGGTTTGCTACGTAGTCTCAACATCCGCAAAGGGACGCGACCCCGCAGTAGAAAGCGTAAAGCTTCGCCGTCTTGCGGTAGAAAGGGACATAGACTGCCTTACCGCAATAGACACTGCAAACGCACTTGCAGACTGCCTTGCATCCGCTTATACGGAAGAGAACACAAGTCTTGTAGACATCACCAAGCTTTAATTTTTTATGGGAGAAAAAACAATGTCTAAATTCATATTTGTAACAGGCGGAGTAGTTAGCGGACTTGGCAAGGGAATTACAGCGGCAAGCCTTGGACGGCTTTTAAAATGCCGGAGACTAAAAATTGCATCTCAAAAGCTTGACCCATACATGAACGTGGATCCGGGAACAATGAGCCCCTTCCAGCACGGGGAAGTATTCGTAACAGATGACGGTGCGGAAACAGACCTAGACCTTGGCCACTACGAGCGCTTTATTGACGAAAACCTTACAAAATATTCAAACCTAACAAGCGGCAGGGTTTACTGGAACGTACTTAACAAAGAGCGCCAGGGTGAATACCTTGGCCAGACGGTTCAGATTATTCCCCATGTAACAAACGAGATTAAAGACTTTATCCTAAAGAACGCAGAGGTTAGCGGAGCAGACGTAAGCATAGTGGAAATTGGCGGTACGATTGGAGACATAGAAAGCCAGCCCTTCTTAGAAGCAATACGCCAGCTTGCACTGGAAGTTGGAAGGCGCAACTGTCTTTTTATCCACGTCTGCCTTGTGCCTTACATAAGCGGCTCGGACGAATACAAATCAAAGCCAACGCAACACTCCGTAAAAGAACTCATGGCCGTAGGAATCCACCCGGACATTATAGTTGCCCGCTGCGACAAAGAAATTCCTTCCGACATCCGCAAAAAGATTTCCCTCTTCTGCAACGTTGGCGAAGACTGCGTTATCAACAACACAACCTGCAAAAGCCTTTACGAAGTGCCCCTCATGCTGCACGCCCAGAACATGGACGACGTTGTTTGCAGGGACCTTGGCTTGGAAAACAAGGCGGACTACCCTGCCCTTTCCGAATGGTCAAAAATGGTGGAGACAATCCACAAGAGGAACGGAGACTTACAGATTGCCCTGGTTGGAAAATACGTAAAGCTTCACGACTCCTACCTTAGCATAATCGAGTCCTTAAACCACGCAAGCTTTGTTGTTGGAAAAAACGTAAAGATAAAATGGGTGGATTCAGACAGCGTAACGGACGAAAGTGCAGCGGAAATTTTTGCAGGCTGCCGGGGAATCATTCTTCCGGGAGGATTCGGCCACCGCGGAATAGAGGGAATGATAAGCGCATGCCGCTTTGCAAGAACCCATAAAATCCCATACTTTGGCATTTGCCTTGGAATGCAGATTGCAGTAATAGAATTTGCCCGCAGCGTACTTGGCTACAAAGACGCAAACTCCAGGGAATTTGATGAGCTCTGCGAACACACGGTCATAGACTTGATGAAAGACCAGGAAGGTGTCATAAAAGGAGGAACAATGAGGCTTGGAAGCTACCCCTGCCTTGTTTCTGCCGGAACAATTCTGGAAAAGGCATACAAAAATGTCCTTAAAGACAATACAATCCACGAGCGCCACCGCCACCGCTACGAATTCAACAACGACTACCGCGAGCAGATGAAGAGCGCAGGCCTAACAATCAGCGGAACAAGCCCGGACGGAAACCTTGTAGAAGCTGTAGAAATACAAGGCCAGTTCCACGTGGGTGTTCAGTTCCACCCGGAATTCAAGAGCCGTCCCAACAATGCAGGCCCCCTCTTCGTAGAATTCTTGAAAGCCAGCCTGCAGTAAACTATAATGTAAATAAGAAAAGAGGTTTTTATGTACACAGTAGAAGAAGTTTTGGAATATGTTCAGGAAGAAGACGTAAAGTTTGTAAGGCTTGCTTTTTTTGACTTGCGCGGAGTACAAAAAAATATTTCCATAATGGCGGGACAGCTAAAAAGCGCATTCGAAAATGGCGTTAGTTTTGACGCTTCTGCAATCTACGGCTTTGAGACAGCAGAAAAATCAGACCTTTTCCTGCACCCAGACCCAACAACAGTTGCTATCCTTCCCTGGAGGCCAAACACAGGAAAAGTTGTAAGGATGTTCTGCACAATCTCCTACCCGGACGGAAGCCCCTACAAAAAGGACTGCCGAAAGATTCTTTGCAACGCAGTAAAAAAAGCCCGCGAAGAATTCGGAGTGGAATTCAGCTTTGGAACAGAAATAGAATTCTACCTTTTTAAACTGGACGAAAAAGGAGAGCCAACAAAAATTCCTTTTGACCGGGCAGGCTACATGGACATTGCCCCAGAAGACAAAGGGGAAAACATCCGCCGCGAAATATGCTTTACACTTGAACAGATGGGCATTCAGCCGGAAGCAAGCCACCACGAGGAAGGTCCCGGACAGAACGAAATTGACTTTCACCATTCAGATGCGCTTACCGCAGCAGACAACGCCACAACATTCAAATGGATTGTACGCACAAGAGCCGCAAGCGCAGGACTTTATGCAGACTTTTCTCCCAAACCACTTGCAGACCAAGCAGGAAGCGGCTTCCACATAAACATATCATGCATGGATGCAAAAAAAAGGCGCAACATGCTGGCAGGAATCCTAAAGCACGCAAAAGAACTAACCTACTACATGAACTGCACGGAAAACTCCTACGACAGACTTGGTTCATGCAAGGCACCAATTCACATTGCATGGGGCTACGAAAACCGCTCAACATTCATCCGTGTTCCCGCAACCAGACAGGACGACGCAAGCCGTCTGGAAATCCGCACCCCGGACAGCGAATGCAACCCCTACCTTGTCTTTACCCTCCTTATACACGCAGCGCTCGACGGAATCAAAAACAATCTTGAACCACCGGAGCCGGTAGAAAAGAACCTGTTTGAAAAAGCAGCAGATGGAGACATGGAAACTTTACCAGACACACTTGATTCAGCCAGAGAAATTGCAGGAAGCAGCCAGTTCGTAAAGGAAGCCCTTGGATTTTAACAAATGACAGAAGATACCCATAGCGTTTTAGTCGTTACAAAGGATTCAAAAATTTCTCAGGCCACAGGCATTATGCTTATGCCCCCGCTCTTTGAAACGGAAGTGCTGCCAGACTTTAACGAAGCCCGCCGCCGTATTTCCGAAAGGAGATACAACATCATACTTGCAGATTATGCAGAAGGCAAGGGAGAAGATTTTGCAGTAGACGCATCAGAAAGCCTAAGCACAATCCTGCTGCTTACCCCCACCGCACTTTTTGAAGAAGTGAGCTACCGCGTGGAAGGCTACGGAATCATCACAATCTCAAACCCATTTGACCAGTTCTATTTTTACAGCATGATAAAGGCCGCAATTGCAGTACAGTACAAGGTGCAGGTTCTTTCCAGCCAGACAACAAAGCTAAAGGTAAAGATGGAAGAAATAAAACTTGTAAACCGCGCAAAAATGCTTCTTATGCAGAACATGAGCATGGCAGAAGCCGAAGCCCACCGCTTCATAGAAAAAGAAGCGATGGACACTGGTCAGAAAAAGATAGCCATTGCAGAAAGCATAATCAAGCGATACGGTTAATCAACCTCGGTTAATCTAATCAGACAGGATACTCGCCGTTAAAGCAGCCCTTGCAGAAAGTGTCCGCACCAAGAGCTTCAAGCATTCCTTTTAGAGAAATAAAAGCAAGCGAGTCTGCCCCTATCTCCTTGCGGATAGATTCAAGCTCGTGGGTACTAGAAATAAGTTCTGCCTTGCTTGGAGTGTCAATTCCCAGGTAGCAAGGAAACTTTACCGGCGGAGAAGAAACCCTAAAGTGAACTTCCCTTGCACCTGCCTTGCGCAAAAGCTGGACAAGCCTGCGGCTGGTTGTTCCGCGCACAATGGAATCATCTATTACAATTACGCGCTTACCTTCAAGGTCGCTTTTGATTGCATTCAGTTTTACAAAAACCATGGATTCGCGCTCAGCCTGAGTTGGGGCTATAAAAGTTCGTCCTATGTATTTGTTCTTGATGATTCCTGTTACGTAAGGAATTCCGCTTGCCTTAGCATAACCTAGTGCCGCTCCAATTCCGCTGTCGGGAACTCCAATCACAACGTCTGCTTCTACAGAAGATTCCCTTGCAAGAACTTCTCCCATCCTGTAGCGTGCATTCTGTACAGAAATTCCGTCAATCACAGAATCAGGCCTTGCAAAATAAACGTATTCAAAAATACAGGTTCTCTTTTTTTCTTGGGCGTATTTTATAGAGCTAAGACCTTCCTTTGTAACAACGACAATTTCTCCGCCTTCAAGGTCGCGCAAAAATTTTCCGTTAACGGCATCAATGGCACAGGTTTCTGATGCAATTATATATGAGGGGGGCATTCCCCCCTGCGTTCGCACTTCGTTGCTCTCTACCCCCTGTGCGGGGGACACCCCCGCAACGCCCCCGGAAATTTCTCCAAGACACAAGGGCCTTATACCGTTAGGGTCGCGGACTCCAATCAGCATATTCTCCGTCATAATGCAAAGGGCAAAAGAACCTTTTATAAGACCTGCCGTCTGCACAACAGCATCTATGAATCTTTTGCGGTTTTCTTCTGCAGACTGGTCACCGGTATTGGGGCTTCCAAGCTTGCCGCCGTTTTCTATATACTTTCTTACTATGAGCTTAAGAATAACTTCACTGTCGCTTGAACTGGAAAAAGTAGAACCTCCGTCTTCCAGCTGGGCCCTTAGCTCTGCATGGTTCACAAGTTGACCGTTATGGCACAAAGCAATGGAACCGTTCTTAAAGGAATTCAAAAAAGGCTGGGCATTTTCAATAGTGCGTCCACCGGCAGTTGCATAGCGTACATGGCCTACAGAAATATTTCCGCTAAGCTTCTGCAAGTGTTCAGTAGAAAAAACATCTCCAACAAGCCCCATGTCTTTGCAAAGACTTATCTTGGCTCCTTCTGAGGACGCAACATTGGTATTGCAAACAGCAATACCAGCGCTTTCCTGTCCTCTGTGCTGCAAAGCCGTAAGCGCAAAATACGAAAGCCTGGCTGCATTATCTGCCCCAAAGATTCCTACAACACCACATTCATCGTGAAACTTGTCATCAGTCATTTTACTGAGCCTTGCCCATAAGGTAATCGTCTATCTGCTTTGCACATTCACGGCCTTCCGCAATAGCCCACACAACAAGTGACTGTCCGCGGTGCATGTCTCCCGCCGTAAAGATTTTTGGAACGGTGGTTGCATAGCCTGTCTCCAAAGCCTTTACAGTTCCCCGCTCTCCAAGCTCAACACCAAATGCATTTGCAGTATATTCCTCACAGCCAGTAAATCCGGCCGCAACAAGAAGCAAGTCGCATGGAAGTGTTTTTTCCGTACCGCTTCGTTCAACAAGCTGCCTCTTTCCGTCTTTTACCTGGAATTCAACTTGCACGGTGCGCACAGCCTTTATGTGCCCATTCTCACTAATAACTTCTTTTACTGTTGTCTCGTAAACACGCGGGTCTTTGCCAAATTTTGCAATTGACTCTTCTGCACCATAGTCCACCTTAAGAACCTTGGGCCACTCAGGCCAGGGGTTACTTGAAGCGCGTTCAACTGGAGGACAAGGCATCATCTCTATCTGGGTAACACTTGCAGCCCCCAATCTGATTGAAGAACCGCAGCAGTCGTTTCCTGTATCGCCACCGCCAACAATAATAACGTGCTTTCCTTCAACTTCAATTCCGTAGAGTTTTTTTAGCATCTGGGCAATCTGTCCGTTGGTAGGCTGCATGGAAATTTTTTCCAAGGCAGAGCTTGTAGAAATTACGCATTTTGTAACAGCGGTAAGAAAATCAACCGCAAGCATTTTTCCGCCGGCAGCGCCTTTGCCATCTGCTAAAAGCTTTTCAATTCCAACCGCATTCAAAGCCCTTGCTTTTTTTGCACCGCAACAAAGGGCAAGTGCATCGTATTCACCAAGGATATGGTCTGCAGAAGCAGAACGTCCAACGTCCGCATTAAAAACAAATTCGACGCCCTCTTCCTTCATAAGGTTTATGCGGCGTTCAATTATATTTTTTTCAA
>DFJV01000134.1 GCA_002373205.1 Treponema sp. UBA3662 | reverse complement strand
TAGGGGGTTTTCCCTCCCCTTAGTTGGGGGGTAAAGGGGCGCTCCCCTTTCTTGAGTAATTTCCTCATACATGCTATTATTGAATAATTTCAGCAGTAATTATTTCAGGAGAAATTAGATGTTAGAAAAATTAACCGGAACTTTCAGCGGCATCATCCGCACCTTAAGCGGAAAATCAAAAATCACAGAAAAAAATATAGAAGAAACCGTCGAACAAATTAAGATGGCACTTCTGGAGGCAGACGTAAACCTCCGCGTTGTCCGCCGCTTTGTAAACAGCACAATCGAAGAAGCCAAGGGCGAAAAAGTCCTAAAGGCAGTTGACCCCGGCCAGCAGTTCGTAAAAATCATCCACGACAAAATCGTTGCCATGCTGGGCGACAAAAAAACAGACCTTGCCCTAAAAGGCCCGGACACCCAGTCCGTAATCCTTCTTCTAGGTCTTCAAGGTGCAGGTAAAACAACCGCAGCCCACAAGCTTGCCGCAAAGCTAAAAAAAGACGGCCGCCGCCCACTCCTTGCCGCATGTGACCTTGTCCGTCCAGCCGCTATAGAACAGCTCTGCGTATTGGGCGAAAAAATCGACGTACCTGTCTACAAAGAAGACGGTGCAAAAGACGCAGTTAAAGTTGCAAAGAACGCAATCACCTACGCAAAGAAAAACGGCCTTGACACAATCATCTTGGATACAGCAGGCCGCTTGCAGATAGACACAGACATGATGGCAGAACTCGTTGCCATTAAAAAAGCCTGCGACCCACAGGAAACAGTCCTAGTAGCAGACAGCATGACCGGACAGAACGCGGTAGACATTGCAAAAAGCTTCGACGAGCAGCTTGGACTTACAGGCGTAATCCTCACCAAGTTCGACTCAGACGCCCGCGGTGGTGCAGCCCTCTCCCTCAAAAGCATTACCGACAAGCCAATCCTCTTCATCGGTACAGGCGAAAAAACAGAAGACTTTGAGCAGTTCCACCCAGACCGCATAGCAAGCCGCATTCTTGGCATGGGAGACGTTGTTTCTCTCGTAGAAAAAGCCCAGGAAACAATCGACGCAGAAGAAGCGCTCAAGATGCAAAAGAAGATGATGCGCAACGAGTTTACGCTTCAGGACATGCTTGACCAGCTGCAGTCGGTAAAGAAACTTGGAAACATGAGGCAGATTCTAGACATGATGCCCGGCATTGGCGGACAGATAAGCGACGAGCAGCTCAGCAAGGCAGACATAAAGCACCAGGAAGCCATCATCCAGAGCATGACAAAAAAAGAAAGGGCAAACCACCTTATAATTGGACCTGCCAGACGAAAGCGCATTGCAAAAGGCAGCGGCACTTCCGTCCAAGAAGTCAACAAGCTCATAAAGCAGTTTGAAAAGACCAAGCTCACCATGAAAAAGCTGGCACGCGGCCGCGGAGCACAGGCAAAAATGATGCAGCAAATGGGAGCCGCAATGGGAGGCGGTGGCCTTGGAGGCATGGGCGGAATGCCAAGCATGGATGCCCTAAAAGGCATGGACTTGAACAAGCTAAAAGGCATGCTACCCAAGGGATTCAAGTTCTAAATTTTCTTCTTGCGGCACTTTTTTTTGCAAAGGGCTTTCCGGGGTTCCGGGGGCCCAACCCCTCCATTGCTCCACTTCGTTCCGCAACGGCTGCGCCGCCCCTCCAATCCCGGCCGTGCTTTTTTTTGCTAAAACAACCAAAACTGTCAAAAACTGTCATCCCGAACTGATACGCCACACTCGCATGCACTTGCTACGAATGTGGATTCGGAATCTATGAGCCCGTCCCAAAAATGTCATTCCGAACTCAAAAATGTCATTCCGAACTTAAAAATGTCATCCCGAACTTAAAAATGTCATTCCGAACTTAAAAACTGTCATTCCAAACTAAAAACTGTCATTCCAAACTTAAAAACTGTCATTCCGAACTCGTTTCGGAATCTATAAAGCTAGATGCCCAAATAAATTCAATGACAAAACAAGTTTAAAAACTGCCTAATCTATCTCTTCTTCAAAATTTTAAATCTCAGATACAGTCCGTCAATTATGTCCAGACAAAAAACAAATGCCAGAACACTATGCACAAGAGCAAATTTCCCAGAAACTTCTTTTTGCTTATATTTTGCCACCAACGCAAATGTCATTGACAGCCCTGTAATAAATATAGTCCAAGAATCTACAAAAAAACAGAATATGGTAATAATAAAACCCAAAGGAATAAATAACATTGAAGAGCCAAATGCAAAAATGTAAACATAAGCCGGTATATGAAGGAGTTTCACATAGACTATATTTTTCATGCACTCTGACGTGCTGTTATTGCCAAAAGACATTTTCCATGTGCTTATTAAGCTTTTCGCAACAAAAAATAATTCAATCAGATTTACTGCTAAAAGTAAAAAACTAAAAAATTTTGGACGCTCCGATGTTGTATCCATCCAAATATGTATATCTATTATTGCAAGATAAGGAAACAAAACCTGCGCTATATATTTTTTCATCTTTACATCCAGGATTCAACAGAATTTAAAAGGTCAAGATTCGATTTTTTTTACGCAAAATGTGTCATTCTCGGGCTTGACCCGGGAATCTTTTTAAGCAGATTATCGGGTCGTGGTTCGACTACGCTCACCAACCGCCCGACAATGACATTTATTTGCAAAACTCGAAATTGAATTTAAAAGACCTGTCCCAAAATGTCAATTTCAGAACAGGTCTAATTCTACGGCAAACCTTTAGTCATCCACGCTTTTTCCAGAAAGCATAAGGTTGGTCAAGATTCCAAGAATCAAAGCACAAGCTACGGTGCGGATTTCAACTGCACCAAACTTTACAACCATTCCGCCAACACCGGTAATAAAAATCACGCTGGCAACATAGAGGTTGCGGTTTTTGTTCAAGTCAACAGACTGGAACATCTTAAA
>DFJV01000015.1 GCA_002373205.1 Treponema sp. UBA3662 | reverse complement strand
AGTCAACAGACTGGAACATCTTAAACCCAGAAACTGCAATAAACCCGTAAAGCGCAACGCACACGCCGCCCATAACACAGCTCGGAATAGTTTCAAGGAATGCCACAAGAGGCGTAATCAAGCTGAACAGAATGCACAAGAATGAGCAGCCCCAAATTGTAATCGTAGAAGCGTTCTTTGTAATAGCAACGCAGCCAATAGATTCACCGTAAGTAGTATTCGGACAACCGCCAAAAATGGAAGAAACAAAAGTTCCAACTCCATCACCCAAAAGCGTCCTTGTAAGGCCAGGCTTTTCAAGAAGGTTCACGCCAACAATAGTAGAAAGGTTCTTATGGTCAGCAAGATGCTCCGCAAACACAACGAATGCAACAGGAACATAAGCCGCAAAAACCGTAAGCAGGTAAGAAGGGGTTATAGCCTTTAAGCCCGCGCTACCGCCAAGCACAGCCGTAAATTTTGGCAGCGAAAAGTAGCCGGAGAATTTTGAAAAGTCAATACTGGTCAGGGCAGAATAATTTACAACAACAAGAGACTGGTTTCCGGTAAGGTGTCCAATCAGTGCAAAGAAAGAAGCAAGCATGTAGCCAGCAAGCATTCCCTGAATAAAAGGAATAAGCCTACCAACCCTAGTTCCGTAAGTAGAACAGAACATTGTAACTGCAAGGGTAAAAAGACCACACACAAGGGCAACATAAGTGCTTCCACCCTCAACGCTAGACTTCATCAAATCGCCAACAGCATTTCCGGAAAGCGAAAGACCAATAATAGCAACAGTAGGGCCAATAATTACCGGTGGCATAAGGCGGTCAATCCAGTTCACCCCGCAGAATTTAACAACCAGCGCAATAATCACGTAAACCGCACCAGCCATAAAAGCACCAATTATAAGACCCCAGTAGCCGGCTGCAACAGAAACCGCTCCGCCAAAAGCAGAAAACATAGAGCCAATAAAAGCAAAAGAACTTCCCAAAAATACAGGGCTGGAACTCTTTGTAAAAAGCAGGTAGACAATCGTACCAACACCAGCGCCAAAAAGGGCCGCCGAAGCAGAAAGACCGTTTCCCACTATGGCAGGAACGGCTATGGTTGCCGCCATAATTGCAAGAAGCTGCTGCACTGCAAACAAAAAGACCTTTCCCAAAGAAGGCTTATCCTTAATTCCGTAAACCAATTCCATCTTATTTCTCCTATCCCAAAACTGTTTTTTCTATCTCAAACATCTGGCTGCGGTAAAGGCTTGAAATATTGTGCCCATAGTCAGCCAAAAGCTGAATGATGTTGCGCGGATGATCTTTTTCGTCGCATCCGTTAAGACGGTCTCCCGCATCGCCAAGCCCCGGCATTATGTAGGCCTTTTCGTTCATCACAGGATCCATCCAAAGCGTATAGCAGGTAAGGTTTTCCAGCGCACGCGTAACCCGGATAGAGCCCTTCAGAGTAGAAATCGTATTAAAGAATGCAACGGAAGCAGGCTTTACCCCAAGCTCCTGAAGGTATTTTACAACTGTAAAAAGAGAACCGCCCGTAGCATTCATTGGATCTGCAAAAATCAAATCCTTGCCGTCAAGCTGCTCAGGCTTAAAGAAAGACTTGTCCAGGTCAAGAATGTATTCCATGTCGCTTTCGCTCTTAGTGTCATTCCTGCTAATCTTAAAAAGAGCAAAAGGCGTAATATAAGAAGCAGAAGAAAATTCCTCAATCTCCTTGGAAACAATCATGCTGGGAAGAAGAGCTCCCCTAAGCATTACGCACATAACCGTATTGCAAATCTTATGGTCCACGTTGGGAATCTTGTGAACCGCATAGTTCTGCACCGGAAAATTAACCGGAGTCTTTACTATTATATGCCCGGTCTTGTCTGTCTTCTGATTTACGTATGCCATGCGGAAGAGCATTTCGTATGCCCGCTGGCTGTAGTACATGAATTCCTGGTGGTCAGTATCCTCGCTGCGCAGCTTGGAAATAACCCGGCTTGCCTCTGCCTGGGCCTGCGTGTCGGTCTCAAAAGAATACACCTTGATTCTGGGGTGCTTTGCACAAATCGAATGCATCTCGTGCCCCATCTTGTCAAAGCCTTCAATAATTTTTTCCTTGTTCACAGGCTCAAAGAACTTCATGGTTTCCTTGAACATTTCGTCAAGACGCTTTAAGTCCGCATTGTCCTCTGCCGTAAGATATCCGTCCAAATCCTCGGCCTTGAGGATTTTTTTGTTGCTCATGTCCGCTCCTTTTTTGTCACTAAAACTTATTGTACCACGAATTCCGCAGTATGGCAAATATTTCAATGCCCCCCTTGAACTTGCACCGTCACCCTGAACTTGTTTCAGGGTCTATAACTCTTATTCCTTAGGACGCCCCTCTTTCCGCTTACGCGGTACTAAAGGGTTGCAAGCACCCCGGGGCTCCATGGCGGCGTAGGTTGGTGAGCCTGTCGAACCACGGTTGGTGAGCCTGTCGAACCACGGTTGGTGAGCCTGTCGAACCACTATTCCTCCCTATGTAAATAAAATCAAAAATCGGTTTTGAGCGCAACAAGAAGAAAAATATGGCTGAAAATTCATTTGCACGGAGCGAACCCGGCAGCGTAGCTTCAAGCCGCGAAGCGAGTCAGAGTCCTATTACCGCGCACCATGAATTTTCAGACATATTTTTCTGGTAGTAGAACTCAAAACTGATTTTCGTGTTTTACTCATCTTGAAAACTGCACCACATAATGCTATCCTAACCCCATGGAGGAAAATATGAAAAAATTTTTATTCACATCAACTTTCTTAACAGCCCTGTTCCTTACCGCCCTAGTTCCCGCAACCCCACTTCATGCCCAAACACTTCCAGAATTCAAAGAAGGCAAGGCCTATGTCTTTGACGCAAACGCCATCGCAGGAAAAGCCAAGGATTCAATAAAGACCAAAAACCTTTCGTCCG
>DFJV01000002.1:3456-33328 GCA_002373205.1 Treponema sp. UBA3662 | reverse complement strand
ACCCTGGAAAGCGGGTAAAACCGCATGGCTGACCGGACACGGAGTGCCGGGCACAGTTCAAAAAAAGAGCGGCTCCAAACCCTATTGGCAATATTTAAGAAAATCTTTAAAATGATGGATATTAAAGGAGAAAATATATGACAGCTTTTATGAAACTTCAGAACGGCAGCGACATCCGCGGAATTGCTTCTGAAGGTGTTGAAGGAGAAAATGTAAACCTTACGCCCCAGATTGCAAGGCAGATTGGATATGCTTTTGCCAATTGGCTTGCAAAAAAATCAGCTTGCCAGACAAAAGACTTAAAGATTGGTGTTGGGCGCGACTCCCGCATTACAGGTCCAGACCTTGCATCTGCCCTCATGGAAGGAATTATTTTTGCAGGTGCAAGTGTTGTTGACTGCGGAATGGCAACCACACCTTCCATGTTCATGTCCATTGTTTTTAAGGAAACAGCTTTTACCGGTGCCGCAATGATTACGGCAAGCCACCTTCCATTTAACCGCAACGGAATTAAATTCTTTGACAAAGACGGCGGCCTTGAGCACGACGACATAACAGAAATTCTTTCGCAAGCAGAAAAGGCCAATGTTCAAAAGGCTTCGGCAGACGCATCTGTTGGGTCGGTGGACTTAATAAGCATTTACGCCGAATACCTAAAGAATAAAATTGCAACTGCGCTAAAAGACATAGACGAAAAGCAGCCGCTTAAAGGTTTGCATATTGTTGTGGACAGCGGTAACGGTGCCAGCGGCTTCTTTGTAAACAAGATTCTTAAACCGCTTGGAGCAGACACAAGTGGCAGCCAGTTCCTGGAGCCAGACGGAATGTTCCCCAACCACATTCCAAATCCGGAAAACAAGCAGGCCATGGAAGCCATCAAAAATGCCGTGCTAAAGAACAAGGCGGATCTTGGCCTTATCTTTGACACAGACGTTGACCGCATGAGCGCAGTCTTGAACGACGGCAGGGAAATCAACCGCGACTCCATCATAGCAATGATTGCGGCAATTCTAGCCCCGGAATACCCGGGTTCTACAATCATTACGGATTCCATTACTTCCGACAGGCTTACCTACTTCCTGGAAGACGTTCTTGGACTAAAGCACCTCTGCTACAAGCGCGGCTACAAAAACGTAATAGACAAGCAGAAGGAACTTAATGCTTCTGGAACGGTTGCCCCGCTTGCAATGGAAACTTCCGGCCACGGTGCGCTAAAGGACAACTACTTCCTGGACGACGGAGCCTTCCTTGCGGTAAAGCTTATCATTGCCCTAGCCCAGGCTTCCGTTAAGGGAAAAAATTTAAGTTCCCTCATAGAAAAACTTCCGCCTCTCGTAGAAGACGGAGAATTCCGCTTTAAAATCAAAGGCGAAGATTTTAAGGAATACGGCCTAAAGGTTCTTGATGAATTTAAAAAGCGTGCAAGTGATGCAGGCTACACTCTGCCACATTCATACGAAGGCGTAAGAATTTCCTTTAACAGCGAAGACATTAAGGGCTGGATGCTTCTTAGGCTTTCTTTGCACGATCCGGTTATGCCGCTTAACATAGAGGGCGCGCGTAAAGGTGACCTTGCAAAGCTTGTGGAAATTGCAAAGAAGCTTACGGACGGATTTGACCGCCTGGAAAGGAAGTTTTAAAGGTCGGTGAGAGAGTCGAACTCTCGTTTGCTGGATGAAAACCAGCTGTCCTTACCGTTAGACGAACCGACCGGTAGCGGAGAGAGAGGGATTTGAACCCCCGATAGCGTTACCGCCATAACAGCTTAGCATGCTGCCGCAATCGACCACTCTGCCATCTCTCCGGGTACTTATGCTATAAGAGCTTCCACTCCCTGCATGTCCTCAATCTCTATGTCAACCATCTTTGTAACGATAATGTCGTCCACGGTTACGCCAAGAACCTGCGCAAGAACAATTAGGTTGTCTATTGTTGGCATGTTCTTACCGGAAAACCAGTTGTAGACAGTCTGCACATAGGGAAAGTTGAGGATAATCTGCAACTGACGGGGAGTGATTCCCCTCTGCTTCATAAGAGATTTGATTTTTGCGCCTGTAGCATCCACATCAAGTACAGGTCTTAGAAATGTTGTTTTCACGTTGATAACTCCTATTTTTGGAGCCCCAACGCTTTTTTAGGAAGGTTTACGCCAAAGCTCCTCTTACAAAAATTGACTTGCAGCTAAAGGAAGCTGAATGTTCCAAACTGCTTTCCAACTGGCATTCACTTTCGTGGCTATTATGCACGCATGAATGTTCAGAAAAATGACTTTCCCCGTGGGAATGAACATGGGAATGGGAATGAATCTTATTGATGTTCATAGCGTTCATTCTGAACCTCCATTTAAGTGTAAGCCAGCCAAAGCCAACTTTTGCGTTGCTTCAACGCTTTATGACATTAATATATCACCAAAACAAATTTGTGTCATTAGCGAGCTTCTTTAAAAACGCGCAAATCTGTTTTTAAGCAGACTTGGGTTCCGAAAGCTCGCACACCACTTCCACAAAATCGCGTACGATGAATTCATCAACAGAAACACCGTAGACGTTGGCAATAACAATCATGTTGTCTATTGTCGGAAGGTACTTTCCCTTTTCCCAGGCATAGATTGCTTCTGGGCTTGAGAAATTAAAAATTGCTTGGACTTCTCGAACAGAATAACCCGCACGTATTCTACATTCTTTTATCTTTGCGGCGGTTGCTTCTATATTTATTATTGGTTTATTTATCTTGCACATTCGTTTCTCCTTAAATATCGGGAGCCAACGCATGTGAAAACAGTCTTAGGCGCTGGTCTGCCCTTCAAAATCTTCAAAAGTAGCCTGGTCGTATAGGCCATACCCGTTAATTATTCCCTGTGTCTTTCTCTGCTGAACATATTCCTGCATAAGGTTTACAAGTGGTAACTGAAGCAGTTTTTGTGTTTGCAAGTTAGATTTATCAGAAACTGCCGACATATCAGTTCCTCCTGTTTTAAGATACAAGGTACTCAACGAGCACTACTCCCAAGTTTTGAAAGACAAATTTAGAAGTGATAGGCTTACTATATCACTAAAAAAAAGTTTTGTCTTTCAAGTTCTCCTTGAATTTCAAATTTTTTAAGTTTTTTTTTTGCATTTACAAAGCCAATCACTCCATCTTTGGCTTGGTGTAGATATAGAATTTGGGGGCGCGGTAGTCAATGTGCCATGCTCCGGTATAAAATCCGTTGTCATTTGCAACAGGGCTTACAAAAATAACATTGAGCGCGGGGCTTCCCGTCTTGTAGACAAATTCGTTGGAGATCCAATCCTGCCTTGTAAGCGAAGCATATTCCGACTGGTCTTTTACCGGAGTGTAAACCGAGATTTTGTAGCTTCCGCTCTTCATGTCCAGGTGAACTACGGTTCCGCCTGTAAAACAGCCGTTCCAGTAACGGTGCAGCCACTTTCCCTTCTTTTTGTTTATTTCGTAATACCAGGAATAAGAAATGCTTATTATGGAAGAAGACGCATCGTTCCCATCCATATCCGTAACCCTAATCATGCAGGGAACTATATTCATATTGCCAAAGTTTTCCGGACGGTAAATTTCCAGCGCACTTGCTTGTGCAGAAAAAAACTGAACGGTAAAAAGAAATGCTGCAAAAAAAATCAATCTGGCAAAACGGTTAGTCTTTTTTTTCATACCCTGTTCCCTTCTTGTTCTTAAGGAATTCCGGCTTCTGCTCCCTGAATTTCTTTGGGGTAAGCCCAACCATGTTCTTGAACACCTGAACAAAATGGCTCTGCGAACTAAAGGAAAGCATATCCGCTATCTGCATGACCGAATAATCAGAATTCAAAAGCATCTGCTTTGCGTAGACAATCTTCTGCTCGCGGATATAGTCTGCCGGGCTAACCCCCATCTCGTTCTTGAACAAATGCGACAAATAGTTTTCCGAAAGGTCAGAAACCTTGGCCAATTCGTCTATCTTTATCTGCCTGGTAAGATTTTCGTAAATATAGTTTATGCACTTTAGCACGGGCTTGGAAAGGGAAGCGGGTCTTTTTAGCACTCGCATTCTTCTGGTAAAGTCCATGACCATATCCGTGTACACGGCAACAACACTCTGTATGTCTGCACATTCATCCATTTTTAGGATGTAAAAATCGCTAAGGGTATAGGCTTCTTCGTTTTCCATGCCAGCGTCTATGCAAAAGCGGGTAACCAGGGCTGCCGTAACCACAAAATGATATTTTGTGTTGCGCAAAAAATTTAGGGAAAGCTTGCCCTTACCTTCTTGATTTACAAAATCACCACGGGCAAAATTCTGCTCAACGGTCTCTATGTCTCCATTTGCAACCGCTTCGTAAAAGCTGTATTCATCAGAAGGCTCACTGTGCTTTCTGTTTTCCATGCGCTCTTGTTCTTCAAACCTGTTCCAGGATTCGTCCCTCATCTTTCCCTCATTTATAATTTGCCATATTTAATAGAAAAAAAAAAGTGGTTTGCGCGTATTATGTTGACATTTAGCCCTTAACAGTTTATGTTAATAGATTGAAAAATAAGGTGCATTTTTGCGCCAGACAGTCTTTTTTGAGGTAAGGTCTTATGGACAAAATAAAATACGATTTTTCCGTTGAAACTTTAGGAGAATGCAAAGTCCGCTCTCCAATTGAACTTTCACATGAGCATGGTGATTTCCGTGCAACTTATGTTAAGGACACATCTTTTGTCCGCAATCTGGTGAATGTTTTTGAGGACGACAAGGGCGATGCCAACGACATGTCCAACCTTATGGAAAAAGCAGGTCCAAGAGAAAACATTTACTTTAACCCTGCTCACGTTACAGCAGGTATTTGTACTTGTGGCGGCCTTTGCCCAGGTTTGAACGACGTAATCCGCGCAGTAGTACGCTGCCTTTGGAACCGCTACGGCGTACGCAGAATCCGTGGCATCCGCTTTGGCTACAAGGGATTCTTTACAGAACAGGGCTTCAACACAGTAGACCTTAACCCCGACAACGTAGACACAATCCACAAGATTGGAGGTTCTTTCCTTGGAACTTCACGTGGAGGCGGAGACCGTGTAACAGACATCGTAGATTCCATAGAGCGCCTTAACATCAACGTTATGTTCATAATCGGCGGTGACGGAACCCAGCGCGGTGCCTTGGACATTGCAAACGAAATTGACCGCCGCGGCTTAAAAATCGCTGTTGTTGGCATCCCCAAGACCGTAGACAACGACCTTCAGTTCATAGACCGCTCATTCGGTTTTGAAACAGCAGTTCAGAAGGCAACCCAGGCTATAAATTCATGCCACATGGAAGCCCACTCACAGATTAACGGTATTGGTCTTGTAAAGCTCATGGGCCGCGAATCTGGCTTTATTGCTACAGCAGCCGCCATTGCAAGCCACGAGGCAAACTTCTGCCTTATCCCGGAAGTTCCATTCGACATGGACGGTCCAAACGGATTCCTTGCCCACCTCCAGGAACGCCTTGAAAAGCGCCATCACGCAGTTATCGTAGTAGCAGAGGGTGCAGGACAGGAGCTTCTTACAACAACCAACCAGACAGATGCATCCGGCAACAAGAAGCTTGCAGACATTGGCATCTTCCTCCGCGACAAAATCATGGAATACTTTGCAAACAAGAGCTTCCACATCAACCTCAAGTACATTGACCCAAGCTACGAAGTACGCGCATCCGTTACAACCGCAAACGACTCCATCTACTGCGAGCGCCTTGGAAACAACGCCGTTCACGCAGCAATGGCTGGTAAGACAAAGATTGTCATTGGCCTTGTTCACGACAAATATGTCCACATCCCGATTACAATGGCAACCCTCAAGCGCAACACCGTAGACCCGGAAAGCTCACTCTGGCGCGACTGTTTGGATGCTACACTCCAGCCAGTTTATATGGTAAACAACATCAACACAGTTACAGAATACCAGCGCAAGACAGCAGAAGAAGCCAACCTGAAGGCCATTGCAAGGCTTGAAAAAGTAAACGGCATGGGCAAGAAATAATTATTCATTAAAATTCGCATTTTGGGGCAGTTTACTTCTTGTAGACTGCCCTTTTTTCAGTTATAATTACTGCAACAAAAGTATGGAGCCGTTAATATGGAAGAGATTTCTTTGGATGAATTTGGTTTTGGAACCGAAGAAGTTGTTCAAACAGAAAGCAACAACGACGCCTCAAAACCAGGTTTGATAAAAAAACGTACCCTTCCATTGCTATTAAGTGCATATCTTATTACCCCGCTTATCTGGGGCTACGTTGCATGCTCCATGGGCGCAATGACCCTAAGGGAATTTTTCCATACCCTTGCAGACCCAATCCTCTACATCTTCCTTGCAATACAGCTAATCCTGCCACTCGTTACCTTCCGCTGGTACAAGTCAAACATAGAATCTTACGACCACTCAGAAAATTCAATCGACAAGCTGAACAAAACCGTCCGCATCTTTGAAAACATATCAATAATACTTCCCATACTCTGCTCCATTACTCTGCCCAACATCTATTATTCGCGCTATATAGCCAGAGGACTGCGCTGGGAAGCCTTCCTGGGAAAGCCACCGCTAATGTACCTTGTTGTGCTCATCATAGGTGTAATACTCATCTTTGGAGCCTTTGTCTACATCCTTTTCCTACAGAGCGTTGAGCACTCAATAGACTGGCTGCCCTACAGGACAAAACACCAGACCCTTTCCCTCATAGCCCGCGTAGTGGCAATTTCCGTGGCAGCACTCACAGGCATTAGCCTTATACTTTTTTCCACCTTCCTCATCCCCAAGAACCGTCTGATGAGCAACAACCTGCTTGCCCTGCACATCCTTCCCGTTGCAGCCCTCTGCATACTCATGGCCGTAATAGATTTCTACACTTGTATCCGCGACGTAAAGTTCAATCTAAAGGACATTGCAAACCAGGCAAAAGAGCTCAGCATGAGGAACTACACCGCCAAGCCGGTATCAATAATACTCCGCTGCGAGCTGGGCGACCTTGTAAACGACATGAATTCATTTTCGGACACCATGCGGAACCTTCTGACCGGCTTTAAGAATTCAATAATCCTTTCCAACGAAAATGCCACCAACTTGTCCATAAACATGGAAAAAGCCCTGGGGCAGGTCACGGACATTATGGAGCACATCCAAGCAGTCCGCGACGAGATGAACAAGCAGGCCCAGGGTGTACAGGAGGCAAACGCAAGCGCAAACCAGATTCTTGGCAGCATCAAGGGCCTGAACGCAAACATAGAAATGCAGGCTTCCTCAGTAAGGCAGTCATCCTACGCCGTAAACAAAATGGTGGAAAAAATCCGCGACATAACGGAAGTCCTACAGAACAACTCCAAAGCCGTAAATTCCCTTGGACAGGCATCTGACGAAGGCCGCAAAAGCATACAGGGAGCCGTAAAGCTGGCACAGGACATCATCGGGCGCTCAACTTCGCTCATGGAAGCAAGCGCAATCATCCAGAACATAGCAAGCCAGACAAACCTTCTCGCAATGAACGCGGCAATCGAGTCGGCACACGCGGGGGCCGTAGGACAAGGCTTTGCAGTCGTTGCTGACGAAATACGAAAACTTGCGGAACAGTCGGCAAAGCAGAGCAAGTCCATACGCGACAACCTCAAGGGACTCTCCAGGGCAATCCTTAACGTTGCAGACAGCACAAAGGAAGTCCAAGACAAGTTCGACATCATCTATGAACTCACCCAGACAGTCCGCATGCAGGAAACAGAAATCATGGATGCCGTTAAAGAACAGGCAAAGGGAAACCAGCAGGTCTTGGACACAATGGAAGAAATCACCCAAAACACAGGCCACGTAAGGGACGGTTCAAAAGAAATGCTTTCAGGCGGCGAACAGGTCGTAAAGGAAATGGAAATCCTGAACAACGTCACCTCCAAGATAAACCTCCAGATGAACCTCATGACGGACAGCATAGACGTTATAACATCCGCCATGGAAAACGTAAACTCCGCATCCGCAAAAAACCAGGAAGACCTGAATTCCCTCGGAGACATAATCGGAAGCTTTACGCTGTAATTTTTCATTTTGCCATTTTTTTGGACGGTACCTTTAACCGCTCTTCCATTTTATTCCTTGGCTAATTCGACGGAAGGTGCCCTTGCGCCACCGCCCTTCCGCCCTTCGCTATCCGCTCATACCGTCCTTCGGCCGGTACTGCCGGGGCTCCACGGCGGCGTAGGTTGTTCTAGTATGCCTTTCACAACTAATGCTTGCGAAATTACAGCAAAGGCCTTATAATTTAAGAAAGGTCTAAGCATTCCCATGCCAATGCCCTTTAAGGAGTTTTTTCATGAAGAAATCAACACTCGTTCTGGCTGCAGTAGCAGCTATCTCTTTCATTTTTGCCCTTTCAAGCTGCGCAACCACAAATTCTTCCGGTAGCAGCGGTGGAAGCTCACAAGGCGACGGTCAACAGCAGGGCGAAAAAGTCACAATCAAAATGTACGACAACTGCCCCACAGACGACGCTGGCGGAATCCTTGCACAGGCAGGCTTCAAGGCTTTGGACGCTTCTTACACCGGCGAAACTTCATTCACCTTTGTAGGCGCACCAGATTCATCAAGCATTCAGCCCATCCTCAAATTCACATCCAGCTGCAAGGCCATTCAGACAGCAATGCAGAAAGCATCCGGCAAAAAATGCACCCTTACCTACAACACTGCAAAAGACGGCTCCGGCATCAAACTGGACTTGTCTTCCTCCACCGCAATCTTGAACACCTTGGCAATGATGATTTCCAAGAACGCAACAACAATCTACGGCATCTACAAGTACTAAAAAGACACATCGCAGACTATCGGCAGATGGTCACTAAAGCCGCTTCCGTTCCAAATCTTGTACTTCTTGGGGATTTTGCTTTCCCCTTCGCTCCATGGTTCGGAGGCGGCAGCTTCAAAATATTCAACTTCAGCATCACCTGCATAAAAAAACTGGTCGATTCTAGACCACTCACCGTTAAAATAATAGCTTCCAGGCTCAACAAGCGATTGCGAAAAATCATACCAGGGGCTTAGCACCTCTACCCCAAAGTCATTTTGTTTTCCAAGAGCAAGTTCCCGCAAAAGGATTGTCCCGCTATCCGCCCCTTTCTTGAACTTTCCAATGTCCCGGTTAAAGTCTCCGCAGCACAAGACAGCCTTGCCAAGAGCCAGCTCTTCCCCAACCTTCCGCGAAAGAACCGACTCCTGAACATTACGCCACTTCTCCGTTGCATTTTCACCCCCGCTCATGCTCTTCCAGTGGTTGACCATAAGTGTAAGCATGCGGCTACCCTTGCAAACCGAAAGCTGCATCAGAGGCCTCATCCTTGGCATATCAGACTTTTGCTTACGGAAATCCACCCCGTGAACGGTTAATCCGCTTATGGGCCAGCGGGAAAGCACGCCGCAACCTATTGCAGCTCCAAAATCCTTTGCAAAGCAACCGTAGGCATAGACCTTTTTCTTGTCCCATTCCCCCGCCAAAAAATTGCTTATGTCCATCATAACGCCTTCGTTTTCAATTTCTTCCATTACAAAAACGTCCGCATCCAAAGCCTTTATAACTTGGCAAAGACGCTCAAGGCGCACGGTATATGCTTCCTGACCCCAGCTTCCGTCTTTCTTGAATTCATCATATTCAAGACCGCTCGTCGTACTGTCAAAAAAGGTCTGGACATTCCAGTTTGCAACCCTAAGCTTCTGCCTGCTGCCAAGCTCCCTGCCTGCCCCCCTTCTTCTTTCCGAACTGCTTGATTCCCCCTCCGCATCACCGAGCGAACATCCGCCAAAGCAAAAGGCAAGCAAAATAACCTGCATCAAAACCAAAAATATTTTTTTCATATTTTCCATCCATACTATATATAGCCCCTAAAAACTCAAAAACTGACACAAATGCGCAATTTTTTTTCAAAATAATGCCTAACCAAAGCCTCGCTTGCACGTGAAAATAAAAACTACTATAATATTCCTATGCTTTTCTATTATTTAGTAATTTATCCTATAAAACAAATTCTTGAAATTTTTTACCTTTTTTTTGAAGAACTAACGAGAAGTTCGGGAATTTCTGTAATAGGACTAAGCTTTGTCGTAACGCTTTGCTGCCTTCCACTGTACATAATAGCCGAATCTTGGCAGGAAAAAGAAAGAATTCTGGAAGACAGCATGAGGCCTGGCGTTAAGCGCATAAAAAAAGCATTCAGGGGCGACGAGCAATTCATGATGCTCAATGCATTTTATTCCCAGCACCATTACCACCCGATTATGGCCCTTCGCTCTTCCTTCGGACTTTTGATTCAGATTCCATTTTTTATGGCGGCATATTCATTTTTATCCCACCTTCCAAACCTTAACGGAGTAAAATTTCTGTTCATAAGGGATATGGGCAGCCCAGACGCAATGTTTTCCATAGGTTCATTCACAGTGAATGTTCTTCCCATTGCAATGACTATAATCAACTGCGTTTCCGGTGCCATTTATTCATACGGCCACAAAGACAAACGCGAGAAGATTCAGATTTATGTTTCTGCACTTGTCTTTCTTGTAATACTCTACAATTCCCCGGCTGGACTTGTAATGTATTGGACCATGAACAACCTGCTTTCATTGGTAAAAAACGTCTTCTACAAGTTCAAGAATCCGGCAAAAGTACTTTACAGAATAGCGCTTGCATCATGTATCTGCGGCATACTTGTAGCCATCTTTGCAATGCAAAAGAGAAAAATCGAACTCCGAGCAATGCTTGCCCTAATCTGCATCATCATCGCGGCAGCTCCTTTAATCATCAAGGCTGTAAACTGGCTTTTGGACAATTTGCTTACGGACATAGACCGCTCCCCAAAGACAAGGCTCTGCATATTCATTTTCTCTTCACTCACAATCGCCCTTTTAACAGGCCTTACAATTCCATCCATTCTTATAGAAAGTGAACCCCAGGAATTCTGCTACGTAGACAAATACACGTCACCCTTCATCTTCCTAAGGATAGCCTTTTACCAGGGACTTGGCTTCTACTTATTTTGGCCAGTCTGTTTTTATGCCCTGTTCGGAAAAAAGATAAAGAAGCTTCTAACTCTTATGGCTGCATTCCTTGCCGTATATGCACTCGTGAACAACTTTGCCTTTACCGGCTCATACGGACCGCTTACCGAAAACCTTGACTTCATGGAAGCGCAGTTCTTCTCGGCACCATTATGGCAAATCGCATTGAATGCCCTTATTGCTCTTATAGCTTTTGCGGCCATAGTTTTTGTTCTTACCAAAAAATCCAAAGTGCTTTCGCCCATCTTTATCATTGCAGCAATCTGCCTGGCGACCGTTTCTTTGCGCAATATTTCAATTGTAAGCAAGGCCTACCTGAATATGGAAAAAAAGCAGACAATTTCCAAGATTGAACCTGTGTACCATCTTTCCAAAACTGGTAAAAACGTAATTGTCTTTATGCAGGACAGGCTATTTTCTCCGCTCATAGATGAAGTGTTTGAAGAAAAGCCAGAACTTGTAGAACATTTTGACGGCTTTGTCTTCTATCCTAACACTGTTTCTTTTGGTTCGCTTACAATGGTTGGCGTACCGGGAATTTTTGGCGGCTACAGCTTTACTCCAGCAGAGATGAACAAAAGGGACACGGAAACTTTGCAGAAAAAGCACAACGAATCTATTCTTTCCATGCCAGTCACTTTTATGGAAAACGGATGGGAAGCAACTGTTTCTGATATGCCCTACGAAAATTTTGGCAAAGAACCTGTTACCGACATGTACAAAGACTATCCGGACATAAACCGTGTTTTAACGACCGGCCTATACTCAGACTATTGGTATGAACAAAACGGCATAGAAAAGACCAATTACATAAGCGAAAGCATAAAGCACAACTTCATTATGTTCAGCATTTTTAAAACCTTCCCGCCAGTTTTAAGACGCCTGGTTCATCACAAGCGCTGGTGGAATGCAAACGGCCGCAAAGACCACTTCTCCCAGTTCATAGACAACTATTCATGCCTCATCTATTTCCCGGAAATGTTTGACGGTTCAGCAGAAAAAAGCACCTTCACCATGATAGACAACCTTTCAACTCATGAACCCAGCCGCCTTCAGTACCCGGACTACATACCGGTAAAAGATGTTACGCAGACAGGTCCTTCAAAATGGGCAAAAAACGCTCAGTACAACACTCAGGCAGGAACCTTGCGCTGCTATGCAAAATTCTTTGACTGGCTAAAAGAAAATGACTTGTACGACAACACCCGCATCATCATAGTCTCTGACCACGGAACATACATTGATACAGGCAAATTTGAAAAATCAGACAAGCCACCCTATCCAAAGGAAAGCGTAACTGCAAGCCTTATCGTAAAAGACTTTAACGACCGCCGCCCCAGCCCGGACGGAATTCACCTTACAAAAGACTTCTCTTTCATGACAAATGCAGACACACCGGCAATTGCAACAAAAGACATTTTCCCTAATGCAAAAAATCCATTTACCGGCCTTGAATACGACATTCCCAACAAAGATGAATTCGTAAAAATTTGTCACCCAAATGCAGAAAGTACGCGTAACCGTGACCATACAAAGTTGATTATTTCTAATGACGACTGGTATACGGTAAGCGGAGACATAACAAAAAACGAAAACTGGAAACAAATTTTCCCGTTTGGAGAATAAATATGCTTTTATACAATCTGATAATCTATCCCCTCTATACAATAATAGAAATCATCTATGCTATTTCCAAAAAATTCTTCCACAACGAAGGACTGGCAGTTATCTGTGTTTCCGTTGGAATTACAATCCTTTGCCTTCCGCTTTATGCTGTTGCTGAACACTGGCAGGAAGTTGAGCGCGAAAAACAGGCAAAGATGAAAAGTGGCCTTGACCGCATAAAAAAGGCATTTTCTGGCGACGAACGCTACATGATGACGTCCACTTTCTACCGCCAGCACAACTACAGCCCAATTATGGCTCTCCGCTCATCATTCGGTCTTTTAATTCAGGTTCCCTTCTTCCTTGCCGCTTACAGCTATCTTTCTCACCTTAGCGACCTGAACGGGGAAAGCTTCCTTTTCATCCGCGACATGGGTGCCCCGGACGCCTTGTTTTCAATAGGGGCATTTTCCGTAAACATCTTGCCAATCGCAATGACGCTGATAAACTGCCTCTCCGGCGCAATATATTCAAAGGGACACGGCCTTAGGGAAAAGCTTCAGATTTACATAATGGCGGCTGTCTTCCTCGTAGTCCTCTACGACTCCCCGGCAGGTCTTGTTCTTTACTGGACCTTCAACAACATATTCAGCTTGGTAAAAAACATCTTCTACAAGCTCAAGAACCCCCTCAAGAAATTCTGGATTTTGTGCTGTGCAATCTGCGTAATACTCCTTGCCTATATATTGTTTGGACTAAAGATAAAATTCTCCTACACCCTGGTGGCAATGCTTGCTTTCGCCTGCATATTCCTAGCCCCGGTCTTTATCCGTTTTGCAAACAAACTTATCGGAGGCCCCCTCAAAGTTCTTGCTGAATCAACAAAAACAAGGAACTCCCTCTACATCCTGTCATGCGTACTACTTTTTGTACTTGCAGGCCTTTCAATTCCGGCAGCCTTGGTTTCCTCTTCCCCAATTGAATTTTCAGGGCTCGGCGAACACCCAAACCCCCTCTTTTACATAAAGACGGTTTTAACCCAGTCAGCAGGATTCTTCCTCTTCTGGCCTTTGTGTGTCTACTTCCTCTTCAACAAGAAGATCCAGACTCTTCTTTCAGCATTTATGTGCTGGATAGCCGCAAGTGCCATTGTAAATTCATTCTTCTTTATGCTGAACTACGGAGACGTTTCCGCAACACTCACCTTCCTAAACGCGGTAAATTTCAGGACTATTTCCATGCCAAGCCTGCTGAACCTTTTTGTACTGGCAGCCCTGCTTCTTGCAATAGTCTTTACAATTCCTTTTAAGAAGGCAAAAATCCACTGCAGCGCACTTTCTCTTTTAATATTCTCCGTTACGCTCCTTGCCCTCATCAATACAGCAACAATTCAAAAGCAGTACAAGGAATTCCTCCAGATAAGCGGAACTGAATCTGCAAAAATAGAACCGATTTTTAAGCTCTCAAAAAACAAGCAGAACGTCATAGTCTTTATGCTTGACCGCTCGGAAAACCAGTATGCAGAAGAAATGTTCAGAGAAGACCCTTCTTTTAACGAATCATTCTCAGGCTTTACCCTTTACAAGAACACGCTTTCCTTCAACGGCCACACGCTCATGGGCGCCCCCCTTGTTTACGGCGGCTACGAATATGCCCCCCTGGAGATGAACAAAAGAAAAGATGAACTTCTCTACAAAAAGAACAACGAAGCCCTGCTGCTTTTGCCACGCATTTTTACAGAACAGGCAGACTTTTCCGCAAGCATAACAGACCCTTCTTGGGCAAACTACAATGCCTATGCAGACCTTACAATAACAGACCCCTACCCCAAAATTTCCGGCTATCAGACAATCGGCAAATATTCAAGCGCCTGGTACAAGTCCCACCGCGAATCTTCAGGCCTTGACAACACGGAAAAACTCTTAAAGCGCAACATGCTCTTCTTTAGCTTTTTCCGCACAAGCCCCGCAATCGTAAGGGAAATCATCTATCAGCAGGGAAAGTACTGGAACACAGACGACAATGTTACATCTTACACAAACATAATAGACAACTATGCGCCTCTCTCATTCCTTCCCCAGCTAACCCAGACGGAAGAAACAAACTCTGGCTCCTACATCTGCATTGTAAATGAACTTACCCACTCATCCACATTCATGCAGGCACCAGACTATGTTCCTTCAGAAAAAATTACAAACAAGGGGCAGAGCCGCTTTAAAAATGAAGAAGCCTACCATACCAACATGGCGGCATTCAAACAGATTGCAAAGTGGCTTGACTACCTAAAGCAGCAAGGCGTTTACGATAACACCCGAATCATAATAGCAGCTGACCACAGCCGTGCAAGTTACGAAGACTGCATGGAAAAAGACGATGCCCTGGACGAAAAAATTGCCGGCGACAGGTACACAGGCCGCGGACACTTCCACCCCCTGCTTATGGTAAAAGACTTTAACCAGACAGGCCCCCTAAAAACCGACGGGACCTTCATGACAAACGGAGACGTGCCTTCCATTGCCCTGAATGGAATCGTAGAAGCCCCGGTAAATCCATTTACCAACAAAAAAATCCCGCTGGACACTTCTTCCATAAAAAAAGACGGCGTTATAATAAGCTCAAGTGACGTGCATCAGGCCTGGCTAATGCAGGGCGACTACACCTTCCCGGTCCGCAAAAACCAGTGGTGGCGTGTAAAAGACGACGTTTTTAAGGCATCCAGCTGGACAGAAGCTAATATTGAAAACTAATTAAAATAGGAGTAGAATATAAGGGCATCTTTATGCCTTAAATATACAGGAGAACAAAACTATGACCGAACAGGAATTTGAATATTTGTATGCAGTCCACAAAAGGAACGACACCACATCTTTTTCAGATGAACTCAAACAGACTTGCCAAAAGAACGGTTGGACAGACGGTAATAAAATCACAGATTCAGGCTACGAAGCACTTGCCCCCTATAAAGTAGACAATGCAATCATTATGGCGGCAGGACGCTCCAGAAGATGCATGCCCCTTTCCAACTACCTCCCCAAAGGCCTCTTTGAAATAAAGGGCGACACAATGGTTGAGCGCCAGATTAAGCAGATGCACGATGCAGGAATCAAAGAAATCGTAATCGTCGTAGGCTACCTAAAAGAAAAATACTACGAAATGGCAAAAAAATATCCAGAGCTGATTGTAATCGACAACGAAGAATGGCAGGAAAAAAACAACATATCCTCTTTGTATGCCGCAAAAGACTACATAAAGAATTCCTACATCTGCTGCTCTGACAACTGGTTTGCCCACAACGTCTACCGCGACTACGTTTACGACTCATACTATGCCGCCAAATATTCTGATGAATTCATCAATGAAGACTGCGTAAAGGCTTTTGACAAAAACGGCTACATGCGCGAAGTAAAACGCGGCGGTGAAAAAAGCTGGTACATAATAGGCGAATCATTCTGGCGCAAAGACTTTTCCGACACCTTCAAAGACCTTATGGTCAAGGAATACTACGACCCGGAAATGAAGTACATGCTTTGGGACCACTTCTATGCAAAGCACATCGATGTACTCAACATGAAAATCCGCAAGACAACAGATGCCGAATGTAAGGAATTTGACACAACAGAAGAAATCATCGAATTCAACCCAAGCTTTAAGGAATTTGTAAACCAGTTCTTTCAGGAAGAAGAATTCGTAAACAGTACCCAGCGCATCTCCTACCTTTCAAACTACACGGACGTTAAGCAGTACTCAGTAGTCTCAACAGAGCAGCTTACAGGCCGCATGCACGTAAACGAAAACCTCTTCGGTGCATCCCCAAAATGCCTTGAAGTCTTCCACAATGCCAAGATGGAAGATTTGTGCCTCTACGACCTTACCCGCGAAGACGAGCTTGCCCTTGAAGTCTCAAAAATGCTTGACCTTCCCACAGACAACATCTTTGTCCACTCAGGCTCCTCCGACGTTATCAAAACAATAATGACCCTTGTACTCAACAAGGACGACACGGTACTCATTTCCGCCCCCGCATGGAACTACTACAAATCCGTAGTGGAACTCCACTTTGCAAAGGCCGCATACTACGAAATCAAGCCCGGCAAAGATTCATACGAATTTGACGTAAAAGGCCTCCTCTCAAAGGCCCGCGAGACAAACCCAAGAATCATCATAATTACGACACCGCACAACCCCACCGGCGCAGTCATGAGCCAGACCGATGTTGAAAAAATCGTAAAGCAAAACCCGTCTTCTCTAGTAATCATAGACGAAGCATACCTTGGCTTCTCTTCCGAAAAAATCGACGCAAAGCACCTCTTGAACTCCTACAACAACGTTGTCTTCTGCCGCACCTTCTCCAAACTCTACGGTCTCGCAGGAGTCCGCATTGGCTACGGTCTGTGCGCCCCAATGGCAAAGCAGGTCTTCAAGCTTGACCTTAACCCCTTCCGCGTAAGCAACATAGGCAGAAAGGCAGCAGTCGCCGCTTTGCAGGACAAGGCCTATTACGACAACCTTACAAAGACAACCGCCCAAATAAGGGACAACTTCATTGCCCAGATGAATACCCTTGCAAACGTAAAGGCCTTCAAGTCTGCCGCAAACTTTGTTTTCATTCATTTTGACAATTCAATAGATACGCAAAAGCTCAAGGACTACCTTGCACAGAACGGCATATTGGTACGCCTGTGGACGGAAAACGGCCAGCTTGCAATGCGCGTAACTGTTGCACCAAAAGAATGGATGGACAAGGCATTCAACCTTATAAAAGAATTTTTAGGAAAATAAAACAGGAAAATAAAAGATGAACCTTATGCTCCTTTATATCGACCCGGGAACGGGAAGCATGCTCTTTTCAATCTTGATTGGAGCCGCAACCACACTGTTCTTTCTTTCAAAGGCAGTCTGGATTAAACTAAAAGTGCTAATCTCCGGCAAGAAGAACGGCGTAATCCAGGATTCTTCATATAAGAAGTACGTAATTTATTGCGAAGACCGCCGCTACTGGAACGTCTTCCTCCCTGTACTACAGGAATTCGAAAAGCGCGAAACGGAAATCACCTATTACGTCTCGTCCGCCGAAGACCCGGTTTTTAGCCAGAATTTCAAGTACGTAAAACCGGAAGTCATAGGAACTGGAAACTCTGCCTATGCAAAGCTCAACATGATGAGCGCAGGAATCCTTGTCTGCACAACGCCCGGCGTAAACGTCTACCAGTGGAAGCGCAGCAAAAACGTAAAGCACTACTGCCACATCTTCCATTCAACCACCGACTCTTCAATGTACAGGCTCTTTGGCCTAGACTTCTTTGACTCCGTCTTGCTAACCGGAGACTACTCTGGAGAAGACATACGCACCCTGGAAAAGCAGCGTGGCCTTCCCGCAAAGGAACTGGTAACCGTAGGCTGCACCTACCTGGACGTGCTTCAAAAAAAGATTGCAGAAATCCCAGCCGAAGAAAACCACCAGTACACGGTTCTCGTCTCTCCGTCATGGGGAAAAAGTGCCCTCCTTTCGCTCTATGGTGAACGCCTCTTAGACCCACTTATCCAAACAGGATTCAACATCATAATCCGCCCGCACCCGCAGTCAAAAATCTCAGAAGCAGAAATGCTGGACAAACTTACCGAACGTTACAAAGACAAGGCTAACGTCACTTGGGACTACGAGCGCGACAACATCTATTCGCTAAAAAAAGCCGACATCATGATTTCCGACTTTTCCGGCATCATATTCGACTACACCTTCCTCTGCGACAAGCCTGTTATCTATGCCGCAAGCAAAATGGACCTCCTGCCCTACGATGCCTACGACATCCACGGTGAAAACTACGAAGGCCTCTGGGAAATGCAGACCCTCAAAAACTGCGGAATCCTCTTGGAAGAAAAAGACTTTGGCCGCATAAAAGAAGTAATCCAAAACGCATCCGACAGCCCGGAACTAAAGCAGCGCCGTGCAAGCGCAAAAGCCCAGGCCTGGCAGCACATAGGAGAAGCCGGAAAGCGCACCGCCGACTTTATGATAGAAACAGTGCAGGCACAAAACAAAGCAGAATAAATATCTGTCACCCTGAACTTGTTTTGGGGTCTATCATACAAATACTTTTTTGGACGGTACCCACACCGCTCTACCATCTTATTCCTTGGCTAACTCGACAGCCAGGCCTATGCGTCACCGCCCTTTCGCCCTTCCCTAACGGTCATACCGCCCATACGGGCGGTACTAAAGGGGCTACACGGCGGCGTAGGCTCCTTATAAAAATTCCACAGGAATTGCCAATGCTGCTTTTTCACCCTTTTTAACAGATACAACTTTATCCGTTCCGCATACAATTACAGCCTGCCCAATTTGAACATTCTTCAGCCGGTCTGTTATAAAGAAATTCTTTGCATCATCACTGTTTGGGCTTGCAGTCTTCTTTATTTCCACGGGATAAAGTGTGTTGTTCTCTTCTATAAGCAGGTCAATTTCTATTTTGTCCTTATCCCGGTAAAAATAAAGCGGCGCATCTTCACCCCTGTTTGCAAAAGATTTTATAACCTCACTTACAACATAGGTTTCAAAGAAAGCCCCTGCCATTGCCCCATTCTGCATAACCTCAGGATTTGTCCAGCGTGTAAGATAAGCCGCAAGCCCTGTATCCATAAAATACATCTTTGGCGTTTTTACAACTCTTTTTTCAACGTTTGAAGAATAGGGTCGCAAAAGATACACAATTCCAGAAGTTACCAAAAGGGAAAGCCATTTCTTTGCAGTCACTTCGCTTATCCCGCATTCCCGCCCCAAGTCTCCGTAATTTACAAGCTGACTTGTCCGTGAGGCAACAACAGTTATGAACTGCAAAAACTGCATCTCATCAGCCACCTGGCTTAAGTTCTTTATATCCCGCTCTATGTATGTCTTTAGGTAAGAAGCATAAAAATCCCTTGGACTAACACTTCCTTTTATTACCTCAGGATATCCGCCGGTATAAATTCTTTCCCACAGTTTTCGGATAGAAAAATTATAATCAGCAAATGCTTTGTTGCGCCCCATAATGTATTCCTTAGAAGGAATGAAAGCATCAGAAAAAGGATCCCTTCGAATTTCTCGAGCTGAAAGCGGATATAACTGCACAATTCCAATTCGACCGGAAAGGCTCTCTGTTGCCTTTTCAGTAAGTTTAAACTGCTGGCTCCCGGTAAGATAGTACATTCCGTTATGCCTGTTCCTGTCTATTTCCATTTTCAGATAGCGAAACAAATCCGGCACATACTGAACTTCATCAAACATGTAGGGGCTTTCATGAAGTTCAAGAAAAGTTTTGGGATCGGACAATGCGGACTGCTCTTCTGTAATATCATCAAAAGTCGTGCTTAAAACTGAATTTTCATCTGCAATTTTTTTTAAAATCGTAGTCTTTCCGGTCTGCCTTGCACCTGTAACTAAGATTGCCGGAAAAGATGAGACGAATCTTTTTAATGTCTCTTCTGCATGCCTTTCTATAAAATCCATACGCTTCCCCTCCGCATAGCATGGGATAATCCAAAGTCCACTTATATATTATCCCATATATAAAAAAAACACAAGGTAAAGTCCCACGGTCAAAAGTATTTTATATGACGACGATTTTGATTACTCCCAATCATACAGTATGACAACCACTCTCACCACAACTTTTGCTATTCCTCCAGCAGCCATTTCTGCTGTCTAAAACTTCCTCTTTCGGACGCTACCCACACCGCTCTACCATCCTGCGCTCTTGAAAATCATGAACTATCATGATATTCTTATTTTACGTTTAAAAAGGGAGTCTCTTCCGTTTTTAAACGCACTTTTTATATACAGGAGACAATCCAGTGTACATAAACCGCACTATAGAAGACTCTATTTTGGAAATATCAAAATCCTTTCCATGCATTGTTTTGTATGGCCCAAGGCAAATTGGCAAATCAACGACGCTAGATCATATTTTTTCCAAGACTTTCAACATAGTTACACTTGATGATATAGATGACAGAAATTTAGCACAGCAAAACCCCAAGCAATTTTTGGATATGAATCCATGGCCAGTAATAATAGACGAGATTCAAAAGGCACCAGAACTTTTGGATGCTATAAAAATTAAAATTGATGAACAAAGAAAAGTTTGGCTAAAAAATGGGGAAGAAAGACAAATAATGTATATACTGACTGGCTCCAATAGGTTTGAGCTCCAGCAGGGTATCTCAGATTCGCTTGCCGGCCGTTGCGGTGTTATAGAAATGTCATCTTTTTCGCAGGCGGAACGGAATAAATTTTTAGAAAATCCTTTTACCCCAAAAGTGGATGAACTTATATGCAGAGTTCGGGAACAAAAAGTACCCTATCGTACCCGCTCACAAATATATGCAGAAATATTCACAGGAGGTATGCCAGACATCTGCACAAATGTCTCAAAACGAGATATCTATTTCAAGTCTTATGTTAGCACATACATAGAAAAAGACGTAAAAAAACTGATTTCAGCATCAAGTGAAACACAGTTCAGAAATTTCATATCAATAGTTGCATTGCGAACAGCCCAAGAAGTTCATTATGACGAAATTGCAAATTCCGTAGGAATTGATGTTAAAACGTGCAAAAGGTGGCTTTCCATACTGGAAACTTCTGGCATAATCTATCTTTTGCAACCTTACATGTCAAATATGTCAAACAGAATTATCAAAGCACCAAAGCTTTATTTTATGGACACAGGCCTTTGCGCATATCTTTGTAAATGGCCTGATCCATCCATGCTTGAAAAATGTGCAATGAGCGGAGCTTTTTTTGAAACGTATGTCGTAAGCGAAATAATAAAAAACTTTTTCTCATTCAACAGGAATCCAAGGGATTTTTTATACTACTACCGTGACGTTGACCAGAAGGAAATAGACCTTTTGTTTGTAAATGAGGAAGCCATCTATCCAATAGAAATAAAAAAAGGCATTGCTCCAAAAAATCCAACAAAAAATTTCAACGTCCTTAACAAATACAAAAAGAAAATAGAAACAGGACTTGTAATAGACTGTTGCGAAAAAATCCGCCCCTTAAACGATATTTCATATTGTTTTCCTGTGCATCTACTTGGGATATAGAATTTAGACATACAGAAATATGCTTCGTGAACTGGCATCAAAGCCTAAAACCATAACAAAGCCCCTATATGTACTAAAATCTCAATTTATGCTAAAATCACCCCTATGAAACATAGACTGATTTGCTCTTTACTTGCAACATATGCCGTCTCTCTTCCAATTTTTTCACAGGAAGCCCTAAAAAGCACGGAAGAAGAATACTATGACTTTCTAAGCCTGCAAGGCCTTGCCGAACGCCCCACCCTAGGCTACAGAACGCTAAGCGACAGCGAATGGACGCTGACCGAAGAAGCAAAAACCGCAGACGAAAACGTCTGGAAAAACAACAGTCTCGGCTCAAAATGGACAGTATACGAGCCAGCCCAAAAAACCGACAACTTCTTTACCCGCGGCATAGACCAGAGCGTAAAAGTAAAAATCTACGGCCCCGAATGGTTCAACAGCTACAACACCGCCGCCCCCTACGGCCAGAACGACGGCGCCCTCTGGCAGGGCAAAGGCTACAACACAAGCTTTACCGCCGGTGCCCGCCTCGAAGCCTACGGCCTGGAAGCAACCTTCAAGCCCCAGCTAAGCTTTTCGCAGAACAGGGAGTTTGATATAATGCCATCTGTTACAGAAAGTCCCTATGGCTACTTTCAGTCTGGGATAGATGCGCCCCAGCGTTTTGGTGACAAATCTTTTTGGACTTATGATTGGGGAGATTCAGAAGTCCGCTACACATGGCACAACCTTACATTCGGAGCAGGATTTCAGAATCCCTGGCTCGGTCCTGCTTGGCTAAATCCGATGCTCGGTAGCAATAATGCAACATCATATCCAAAGGTAGATGCAGGTCTTCGAAAGACTCCTATATATATGCCATATTTTGGTTGGAATATTGGAGATATTGAAGGTAGAATCTGGCTCGGTCGTTTGACAGAATCTGAGTATTTTGACAGTAATCCAGACAATAACTCTCGACTATTAACTGCTATGAGTGCATCTTTTTCACCATCATTTATACCAAACCTCACTCTTGGCTTTAACAGAATCTTCTTAACCAATTTTTCAAAGCATAATTTAAAATATATTGGACGGCTTTTTACACTTTCTGAGTCAAATGGTAGCCAAACAGGTACCGGAGAAGATGAAGATCAGAAGGTTTCACTATTTATAGATTGGGCATTTCCAAAAATAGGATTTGAAGCATGGGGAGAATTAGGAATTGATGATTTCTCCGTAGAAAAACTGTCCAATCCATTTCATACTGCAATTTATTCAGTCGGACTAAAACAAATTACTCCATTTCCAGTTGATTGGCTTAAAGGTGAAATCATAACTGAATGGAATAATTTTGAGATGTCTCAGGATTTTCAACTCCAGTGGACGTACACAGGATATTACAGTCATAGCCAAATAAAACAAGGCTACACAAATCAAGGTCAAATTTTAGGCGCAGGAACAGGAAGTTTTGGAAACAGTCAGTTTCTTGGATACAAGGTCTACCATCCATATGGAAATATAATGCTTTTTTATCATCGCCATAGTCCCGATAATAATTACATCTATAATAAATCTATAGGAACATCAGATGCTTATGGAACAGACCTTTATTATACTTATTGGGCGAAATTTAAAACTTATAGGAGTTACGGAATAAGCGCAACACAATATCTAGGAGATGATTTTTTTATCAATGCAAAAATCACACGATTATTTTTAGAGCATGCAGAATATGATTCAATAATTACTTCAGGATTCTCTTTTGCTTTAACTGCAAAATATATTTTCTAACCAAGTATTTCTTTGCATATTCTAACAGAATGCTCAAACCCCTCTTCTTTTTCAAAAACAGCTTTCCACCCCAAGGTCTCTAACTTTTCACTATTAAGAGCGGAATTAGCCATGGGGTTAAAAGTTGTTTTTTCTTTTTCATTTGGTAGTTCATATATACAATTTACATTACCAGCTAAAGCCATGTATTTAGCCATTTCAGCAATAGAACAAATTGATTTTGAATTAGAAATATTATAAGCTTCGCCTGTTTGACCAGCAAAAAGTACTGCAATAATAGCACTTGCACAATCCAGACAATAACAATAAGATCTAATCTGTTCACCTTTGCTTTTTAAAACAATGTTTTTACCTTGCGCTGACAAGTACATAAATTCTGAAGAAACTCTATTATCTTTTATACTTGCCGTTGGACCATAAACATGTCCTGGACGAACTAAAATACAATCAGAAGAATATTGCTTAATAAAACTAGCACACAAATTTTCACAAGCTATTTTTCCTATAGGATAGGCAGCTCGAGGATTTAATATATCTAAGCAACCATATTCATTCTCTTTTATTGGATTACCACTTGTCAACTGCCCATACACTTCACTAGAAGAGATATAAAGAATTCGAGAATGATTTTCCACTCCATATTCCAAAATTTGCTTAAGCCCTAATATACCAGAAATAATTGTATCAACAGGATTAGAACAAAATACAGCAGGATATGAATTCCCTGCACCATGAATTATATAATCAATCTTTTCTGCAAAGGTAAATGGCAATAAAGCGTCATATTTCAAAATAGAAAAACTATTATCACCTATGTATTTATAAAAACGATTATGGGCTTTTTCTAAATCCCTTGCACCTGCAATAACCTTCCATCCAAGATTATAAGTTTTATTCAAATAAAACAATACATCAACTACAGTGGAACAAATCAGTCCCGTACTTCCTGTAATAAAGAAAGTGCTAGATTTTGGAAAAGCTATCCATTCTAAAGCCAAGGCTGTTTTCTGAATATCTACATTATATAAATCACTATCTAAAATCTTATTCATTACTTTAACCATTCTGCTCTTTTTGAAGCCAGCAAAGCCTTAAAAATATCAATATCATCAACAGTTGTAAGCTTAATGTTTTTTTCAGACCCATTTGAAAAATGTACTTGCTTTCCCATTTCTATCATTAGAGTACAAGATGCCACACTATTTGTTATACCAACCTTAAGTGCCTCTCTGTGCAAATCACAAATATCTCCAATCATAAAACCTTGTGGAGTTTGAGTCCTCTTTAATCTGTCTCGCGGATATGAGCCACAAGAAACCCGAGAATCTTCCGTCTGCAGCATTGCCTCTGCACATGGAATACAGGTAATTGCATTACCAAATTCTTTTGTCTTTGCTATGCAATCAGAAATAATAGCCTCTGAAACCATCGGACGAATTGCATCATGAATCAATACAATATCACTTCTGGAATAATGCTTCTCCAGTTCATAAACTCCATTCCTGATAGATGCTTGCCCACAATCTCCACCCGGAACAATATGCTTTAGTTTTGTAATATTAAACTGATTCGCATAAGATTGGAGAACCGTTTCCCAACCTTGTAAACAAACCACACCTATAACATCAATTTCTGGATGTTTTTGAAATGCTTCCAATGTATATATAATAACAGGTTTTTCATTTACTGTTAGAAATTGCTTAGGAATATCCTGTCCCATCCTATTTCCAACACCACCTGCTATAATCAATGCTATGTTTACCATATAAGAACTCCCAAAATAATATTATACTATTTTATATGCTATTATTGAATGCGATGTTCTTTTTTCTATTGGAGGTAATTCCATATAATTACCATATATTCCTTTCAAATATACATCCCATCCACTTGGGATATTAAATTCTTTGCCTTCAAAACTTCCTTTAGCAATATTAAAAACATTTTTATCACAGCGTTCACCATTCCCATACAAGCCCCATAATAAGCATCCTACAAACCCTGTATCAAGGTTTCGAAAAGCTTGAGCTTTAACATCCATTCTTTTACAAATACTAAATATATTTTTCTTTGCAATAACCTGTTTAAATTTTTTATAAAAAAATGTAAATATATTTTTAGAATTATCCAATGTAATATCTGTTAACGCGAAAAAAAGCTTTTTCCTTAAAACTCGCATTCTGGAATAAACAATTTCATTCGTTCTGTCATCTTTAGGCAACACATCTAAAGGAAGAATATCTATCCATATTCCATTATTTCTTTTAGTATTTTTCCCTTGCTCAATAACTTCTGTTGTAGTATCTATAATTTTCATAAAAGGATATGGAATAATATTTTTACATTTTCGATATGTACTTGTGAGTAAATTTTCTTTTATTGGATTGTTTAATGTAAGTTCATAAAATTTTTCATAATCGCTACGCGGCATAAAAACATCTATGTCATCATCCCATGGAATAAAACCCTTATGACGTATACACCCCAATAAAGTTCCACCGCACAAAAAATATGTTAAATCATTATTTAAACAATACTTATCAAATTCAATAAGAATTGAAAGTTCTATATTTTTTATTTCTGTAATTGATAATTTAGTCTTCATTATTTGACGTACCACCTATAAATTATCATTTTTTCTCTTTTTTGCATACTATCTATTATTCTATTGATATTTGCTAAAAAATCTACTAGTATTTTTATCAATGGGTTTGCATCAAACTCTTTTTAATTGGTTTGAAACCTATGAATACAATTGTATAAAACTATGGTAATTATCATGACAAAAAGAATGTTCATGTTTTGCCATTCTGCCAAGAAATCAACATATTGCTAAGGAAAAAAATGAATATAGCCCTTATAACTGATGAAAATTACATAATCCCCACCGGTACAGCAATTGCTTCTATTTTACAATCAAATATGGAAGAACCTTTTCATTTCTATATTATTACTCAAAAACTTTCTTCAGCCAGCATTAGCTTACTAAAATCATTTATAGAACCTTTCAAAATTTATGTGCAATTAGAAATCATTACAATTAATGAGGCAGATATTGCAGACCTTCCTATACGCAAAGGAGATCATGTTTCTATAGCAACATATTTTCGGATTTATTTGCCAAAACTAATTCCTATAACTGAAAATAAATTACTATTTATTGATGGAGATACTATTTGTATAAACTCTTTATCTAATTTTTATAATACTAACATAACGAACAACTCTTGCGCGGTTGTTCACGATGAACGAAATGACGAGAACTCTATTTTCACTCGCCTAAATTATAAAAAAGAAAACGGCTATTTTAACGCTGGTGTAATGCTTATTAATCTTGACTGGTGGCGAAAAAATAATGTTATGACAAAATGCCTTAATTACATCGCAACAGAACCAGATGCATGTCTCTGGCATGATCAAGATGCTTTAAATCATGTTTTAAATGGCACTGTATTATGGGTAGATTTCCGATATAACTATATGCAGGGCTTTTATTTTGATAAAAAAGATATGTGTATCGACAGTAAATATTACAGTGAAATTGATAATGCAAGAAAATCACCTTGCATTATACATTTTTCATCTGCTTACAAACCTTGGCATATTGAGTGTAATCACCCTCTTAAAAAGCTGTATAGAATGTTTTTCAAGACTTATACTGGTAAAAAGCTAAAACTTGCCTATAAGCAGAAAGGCATTAAACAAATAAAATGGCAAATAAAAAAGATTTTGAATACACTTGGCATAAAGCAGTATAAGGACTTTAGAAAACCGATTCTGATCACTGAAGGGTTCATTTTATAATTGCAAAATACTATACAAACTAGTATAGTATAATAAATAGCCTTTAGAGGAGTCTATGAATATATCAGCTGTCAGCATATCAAATTTTCGTTCAATAAAAGAACTTGCTATTTCGTTTTTTTTACAATTCAATTTGATTTTAGATGAGAACAATTGCGGAAAAAATTCTTTTATAAAATCAATCCAATTTTGTCTTGGAATTCCTAATGGTATGCTTTTAAATCAAATCAATACAATTAGACTTCTGTTTATCAACAATATCTTCACAACTTATCACAATTTAAATTACAAAGTGCCTATAGTTTTTTCAATTGCAACGGATAAAAATGAAAGTAGAATTCTTTCAATAAGTGCTCAGAAAATAAGTATTCAGCAATTTATTTCACAAAAAAATACACAACAACAAGTCGTTTCCATAGATGCATATAAAATAGATATAGAACGCTTTGATGGAAAAAAGTATTATGTAGGACACTCTCCTGAACAACAGACAAAAAATTCTCTTTATTTGCCTGTTTCAGATAATAACTTATTGCAAAACAGAGATATAGTTATTCCATCTTTTTATTGGACTCCTGATTGATCTGGTTATAACTATTAATTTGTTATTATTTGGTATATTAACTATGAAACAGAAATCGTTAAAGAAAAATGCAATTATCAGCTTTATAAAAGCCGGCTTGAATATTTTATTTCCAATTATCTCGTTTCCTTATGCATCACGAGTATTACTTCCAGACGGAATTGGCAAGGTAAATTTTGCAAATTCTATAATTGAATACTTCATTATGTTTGCTGTTCTGGGCATTAATTTATATGCCGCAAGGGAGGCAGCCCGTGTTCGTGATGATAGGGAAAAACTAAGCAAGTTTGGCCAAGAGATTCTTGCCATAAACCTTACAGCAACTTTTATTTCATATGCAGCACTTTTAGTAATTATTTTTTTTGTTCCTAAATTTAATTCTTACCGCATTCTACTTCTTATCTGTTCAACAAAAGTTTTGTTTACGACAATTGGTCTTGAATGGCTTTTTAATGCAGAAGAAGAATACGGTTACATCACAGTACGTCAGTCAGTTTTTCAATTAATAAGCCTTGTTGCTCTTTTTACACTCGTCAAAACAAAAGATGATTATCTAATATATGCAGGAATTGGAGTATTTTCAAATGTAGGATCAAACATTTTTAATTTCATATACTCCCGAAAATTTATCGATTTATTTACAAAGACAAGACTGGATTTTAAAAGACACATAAAGCCAGTACTTACTTTTTTCAGCATATCAATTGCAGGGAAGATAAATTCGGCTCTTGATTCCGTTATGCTTGGGTTTATGCTTACTGATGCGTCAGTAGGTTTTTATGCCGCTGCAATAAAAATAAGTCGCCTCGTCAAAGAAATGATAACTTCTGCAATATGCTCTTTTATGCCAAGAACTTCCTATTATCTTGAACATAACAAAATAGATGAATACAAGGCTGTCGTTTCAAAAGTCTGCAATGCCACATATTTTTTCAGTATACCAGCCGCCACGGGTCTTATGTTCCTAAGCAAACCTCTCATCTTGCTTTTTAGTGGCGAGGCTTACTTACCGGCTGTTCCCAGTATGAAGGTGATTTCTCTCAGTATTATCGGCATGTGCTCAACTTCTTTTCTAAATCAACTTATAATAACACCACAACGAAAAGAAAAAATTTCATTGATTGCGCAAATAATCAGTGCTATAAGCAACATCACGCTAAATGCCATTTTGATCACAAAATTAGAAGTATTTGGAGCAGCCCTTGCAACCACCATCGTTGAGTTTTTTCTTCCGCTTGTACTTTTTATCTCGTCAAGCAAATTCTTACGTTCATTCGATAATTTAATAGGAATATTACAGGCTCTTGCTAGTAGCTTTTCCATGTATGTAATCTTATTTTTTACATGTGGAACAATAGAAAATATAATTATACAAATTATGCTTTCTGTTGTCATCGGCTGCTTCACCTACGCATCCGTTACGCTTTTGCTCAGAAACAAGACAGCTTTATTTATCATGCAAATACTTATGAAACGGTTAAAACCTAGAAATCAATCCAATTCTACAGATTATTTAAAAAGAAAATAATAATTCGCAATTCAACAGAATCACTTGAATCCCCCCCCCCGCAACAAACCGAGGATGCTGAAATAATCCTTTTTTATAATTCTTAATTCATAAATAGACGGCAAACAAATTAATCAGCTTAAATATATCGATTTATATAACTCATTGTTTACTTATACGAGTTTTCAAAACAAAAGCAAAACCGTATATAGAGACAGCGCATGATATTGACAACTAAAATTTCTACTTTGTATAATAGACAATCCCCTTCTTATATGTTAAAATTCTCACATGAGAACAAAACCTTCCCTTCCGATTGGCATACAGAGCTTCAAGGAGATTCGTACAAATAATTATCTCTATGTTGACAAAACAGAACAGATATTCAATTTAATCGAAACGGGCAAGGTATATTTTCTCTCTCGCCCACGGAGATTTGGAAAAAGTCTTTTGGTTTCAACACTTGATTCTTTTTT
>DFJV01000002.1:0-3373 GCA_002373205.1 Treponema sp. UBA3662 | reverse complement strand
GAATGGATAAGCTATCCTGTTTTTTATATTGATTTTGGTGGAAAAGAATACAGGGCACGAAAAGATTTAGAAGAAAAACTATATAGTATTCTTGACAATATCAAAAAGGAATATAATGTCACAAGTTCAGAATCAAGCCCTGAACTCATATTCAGCGATTTAATAAAATCAGCGTCAGAAAAATATAAAAAAAATGTAGTAGTTCTTGTAGATGAATACGACAAGGCACTTCTTGAAACCGCAGGCAACAAAATCGAAAATGAAAACTGCAGAAGCCTCTTAAGAGCTTTTCTTGGAGTATTAAAACCATATGACAGTTATCTAAAATTCGTATTCATTACTGGTGTAACAAAATTCTCCAAGGTAAGTGTTTTTAGTGATTTGAACCAGCTGAATGACATCTCGCTAAGTCAAGCCGCACAAGATTTATGCGGAATTACACAAGCAGAATTAGAAAAATATTTTAAGGATGAAATTGGCATTTTAGCTCAGACTAATAATATTTCTGTTAATGAATGTCTAAAGTTATTGAAAGATAAATATGATGGTTATCATTTTTCAAAAGAACTTGTTGATGTTTACAATCCATACAGCATCTTAAAAACATTCAGCGATAATTTCTTTGGAACCTACTGGTTTGAAACAGGAACGCCAACATTCCTGATTAAGCAGCTAGAGCAGAATAACTTTGACTTGTACAATTTTTCTGACGGTGTTGAATACAATATTTCAACCCTTATGAACAAAAGTGATGCAGATTTTGATATTGTACAGTTACTATATCAGACTGGATACATCACAATAAAAGAATGGAACAGGGAATTAAACACATTCATTTTAAAATATCCGAATAGCGAAGTTGAATACAGCTTCCTTGCCGTACTTATGCCTTCATTTCTAAAAGAAAACCAGAGAACATCAGATTTTTGGATTCGTGAATTTTACAAAGACATAAAAGATGGAAACATTGATTCTTTTATGACAAGGCTAAAATCTATAGTTGCTTCAGTACCATATTCAACAGACAAGCGCCCGAGTGAACATGATTTCCAAATTACAATTTATTTGATTTTTACACTTATGGGACAGTTTACAACAGCAGAAAGCTATACAAACAAGGGAAGAATAGACTGCGTTGTTGAAACGTCTGATATTATCTATCTTTTTGAATTCAAAGTTAATGAAACAGCAAAAAACGCCTTAAGCCAGATTGTTTATAAAAACTATGAAGAAAAGTATTCTTACTCAAGAAAGAAGATTGTAAAGATAGGTGCTACTTTTAATAGTACCACAAAAACTCTCGGCGATTGGATTTATGAATGACAAAGATTTTGCTCTGTATATTTCAATTATTATAGTTCTTTAACCATCCCAGTATCGCTTGCAAAAATAATTAAAAAACTTTATACTTTCACCATTACTATAGAAAAGTTTATTACCTACTATGACTATCTGGTCTAAATAGGCATATTATAAACTTTTATAAAAATTCACGTTCATTTGAACATGGCAGTTTTATTCCAGAGGCAATTATGTTTTTATATATCGATCCCGGCACTGGAAGCATGCTTTTTTCAATTTTAATCGGTGTTGTAAGCACTCTTGTTTTCTTAGGACGGAAACTTTTTTTAAAATTGAAGTTTGTTTTAAGTGGTGGGAAAGCAGAAAAAATTATCAATACAAAAATTCCGTATTTAGTTTTCTCCGACCACAAACGCTATTGGAACGTTTTTAAGCCGATTTGCGATGAATTTGAAAAACGCGGAATAGATTTAGTATATTGGACAGCGTCTCCCGATGACCCCGTCCTTTCTGAACAATATAAGTATATAAAAGCCCAATTCATCGGGGAAGGAAACAAGGCTTTTGCCCATCTTAATATGATGAATGCTGGGCTTGTTCTAAGCACAACACCCGGTCTGGATGTTTACCAATGGAAGCGTAGTAAAAATGTTGACTATTATGTACATATCTTACATATGGTCAGTGACCCTCTTACTTACAGAATGTTTGGTCTAGATTTTTATGATGCAGTTTTGCTTTCAGGCCCTTACCAGATCGAACAGATTAGATATCTTGAAAACAAACGCAACAAAAATCAAAAAGATTTGCAAGTTGTCGGTTGTACTTATATGGATTCCATGCTTGAGAAATTGAAAAATCACCCTCGTAAAACAAGTAAAAGCAAAACAGTCCTTGTAGCACCATCATGGGGCAAAAGTGGAATCCTTGCAAAATATGGCGAAAAAATTTTAGATGAGCTTGTTGCAACTGGATATAAAATTATTGTAAGACCCCATCCACAGTCATTTGCAAGCGAAAAGGAAATGATCGATAATCTTATGAAAAAATATCCAGAATCAGATCTTTTCAAATGGAACCGTGACAATGATAATTTTGATGTTCTTAATGAGTCTGACCTTCTGATTACCGATTTTTCTGGAATAATTTTTGATTATGCCTTTGTTTTTGGAAAACCTCTAATTTATGCAGATACAGAATTTGACTCCGGAGTTTATGATGCTGCATGGTACGACAAGACTTTGTGGACTTTTGAAAAACTTCCAGATATAGGAACCCGACTCGATGAAAAAGAGTTCCCAAACATAAAACAAATAATAGATGGGCTTTCCGAGAATAAGGCTCTGGAAGAAAGCAGAGAAAAAATCCGAAAGGAATGTTGGGCAAATATTGGAAACTCTGCAAAACTTACGGTCGATTATATAATTCAAAAGGGTCTTGAATTAAAGCAAAGTGCTATTGTAAAAAGCAAGGGAGCCTAAAATGAAAAAAATAGGTTACTTAGGAATCACAGGTGATATTATTCATCCAGGGATTATAAACATAATAAATGAAGGTGCAAAACTTGGAGAATTAACCATAGGACTTCTTACTGACAGTGCCATAGTAAACCACAAGCGTCTTCCATATCTTACATATGAACAGAGAAAAACAGTTGTAGAAAATATTAAAGGTGTAACAAAAGTTGTTCCACAGGAAGACTGGAGTTACGTTCCTAACCTAAAAAAATATAAGCCAGACTTCATCATCCACGGTGATGACTGGAAAACAAACTATCTTTCAAAAATCAGGGATGAAGTTATAGAAGTTATGAAAGAATGGGGAGGAGAAGTTGTAGAAATTCCTTACACACAAGGAATCAATTCCTCTGCCCTTGCTGACAACGCCTCCTCAATCGGAACAACACCGGATGTACGCCGTGCAACATTACGCCGTCTCATTGCAGCTAAAAAAATCGTACGCATCATGGAAGCTCACAGCGGTTTGAGCGGTCTTATTGTAGAAAACGCAGAAGTTGAAAAGGAAGACGGAATCCACCGCTTTGACGGTATGTGGTCTTCTTCTTTGACAG
>DFJV01000139.1 GCA_002373205.1 Treponema sp. UBA3662 | reverse complement strand
CCCGAGAATAGGCATCCCATGGGGCACGACCCCACCGAAGGCCCCCGGCACACCACCGGGTTGATAGGCGGCAGGCGCAAGCGCGGCGACGCGCTCACCCGAGCCGTACTAATAGGCCGCGAGGCTTGGCCATATTGTCCCTTCCCTTTACGTTTGTCCTTCTCCCTGCATGCACCCCCCGTGGTGCGCTGCGTTTCCTACCCGTGCCCGAGACACTGGCAGAGCTTTTTGATGCCGGTGGCCATGGCGTGGGTGCCATACCCGTTCCCATCCCGAACACGGAAGTCAAGCCCCACAGCGCCGATGATAGTGGCCCTGCGCCGCGAAAGTAGGAGGTCGCCGGCTTTTTTATTTTCTTTTTTTCCAATAAAAAAGTATATGATTTCAAACTGTAAATATAGCATTTTAGTAGTGATTATACTCTTTTGTTGTGGAAACTTATTTTCGAACACAAGCAATTATTCTGATTTATTAAGAAAAGCCAAAAGATATGAAAAATCCGGTGAGTATGCATATGCATTGGGCTATTATTATGATGCAATAGTAAACGCCTCTATTTCTGCACAAAAAAAGCGTCAGTCCGATTTAGAAAAAGCAGATAAAGAAAAAAAAGATTTTGTCCCCGACGAGAATTTTTTTGAGGAAGTTTCAAAATCTGCAAGTGAAGCTTTGGACGGATACACATCGCTTGCAAATGAAATAAAATCTGGAAATCCTGGATATAAAAAGCTGACTGGCTACGATTTTCAGCTTGCGTGGAAAGCTCTTTGCATAAACGCGGAGAAATACTGGACAGAATATTGCCCTTACAGCATAGACTTTTCTTTGCTAAAGGGAAGTTCTTCTTTTGATGTCCAGAACGGCATTTACTACATATCATGGAATTATAGCATCTGCGGAAAATACAATGTTCTGATGAAGAACATAATTATACCAGGTTTGCACAAGGCAAGACAAAAGAATCCAGACAACTTGTCGGACAGAATAAACGATATGTCCTTCTGGAATGATTTTTGGCTTTGGCCTTCAGAAAGCGCAAACACTACAGGAAAGATAGCAGGTAACCTTGTTAACAGCGAATTCATAAGAAATGGAACGCCTCTAATCTATGGCTTCAAAGAAGGAGTCTGCAACGGAAAGTATCATGAAGGAAACCTAGACTATGACTTTTCAAGGTTCAGGGGAATGATGCCTTACTGGGACGGAAAGCTGGATCCAACACTTTCGCCGGCATGGAATGCGGAAATAAGCAAAAGCGTAATTCACGACAAGACCGGCTACTATGATGCCTATAACTTTATCCCCTATTTATGTACGCTGGAAATAAAGGGCCCTAACGGCATAACTTTCCTAAAAGGCGAAAAACTTGTCCTTAGCAAGCGCTACGACAGACGGACCCTTAAGAACTACTACGATTATTCAATGCACGGTGGAAGCCTTTATTCGATGAACGTAAAGGACACAGATGAAATAGGCTCTTACCATCCCTTTACCGGCTACCTGCACAACGCGGAATGCCAGCTTAGGGGAGCAAATTCCTCAGTTTCAAAGATACTGGATTCAGGGCAGGTTCACGTGGAGCTTACAGGTCTTAAGCTTTTGTACGGAAACATAAACTGGATTCCCGCGCAGAATTTTACCTACAATTCATCATGGACAAATTATCTAAAGGAAAAGGACATGGACCTAAAAAAAGTCTATGTCGGAAGCGAAGACTATAACGCAGTTCAGGCCTTTAACAGCATAATGGAAGGAAGGGTAGACTCTGTTTCCAGAAAAAAAGTTGAGCTTCTTAAATACATAAAGTCAACCGGTAAGATTAAGCTGAATGTCACAGGCGAAAAGCTCCGCAAATCCAACCTAAAGGCCGTTACCTCCGTAAGCCAAAAAGAATTCTTGCCAGACTCAGTTTCTTCAGACGGAAAAAAGGCAAGCTTTACCATACCTCTGGAAGAAATATCGGCAGGGGGAGAAGACCTTGTTTTCTATACGAACAGCTATCCTTCTGCGGTAAAGACTGAATTCATACAGAATGATTTTGGTGCTCTAAAGGCAGAAGGAAATGCCGATGTCCTTATGCAGGGAAGCATAGCCTGTGTAAAGGTAAAGTCAGAAGGCGACCTTTCATCATTTAAGCCCCATCTGGACATGTTTGAAGCCTTTATTGGAAAACAGAAGGCTCTTTCCGTAGAGATTGCAGACACTAATACCTTTGTTGCAAAATACCAAGTTCCATCCGAAAAGGGCAGCCTGGACGTAAAGATGGTTGCCGGCGGAAGCGAAATAAAATGCGGTAAGATAGAAATCTTTGACTGTATTGGCGGCATGAAAAGTTCCAAGACCAAAGTTGACACCCTTGTTAACAAAGGCATGACCAACGAGATAAAGCTTTCCAAGACGGAAATCTCCGCTGAAGAATTTGCCTCTCTGGGACTTGAAGCTTATCTTGGAGAGCAAAAGTGCGAATGCTATTTGTCTGATGACGGCTTTATCACGGTTAGCTTTATAACTCCCCAGACCAAGGGCAGCTATGACCTGTGCCTTTCCTGCAACGGACGCAGCATAAAAACAAAGGCAAGCGTCAAAGTTTCCGGCAAAAACTAAGACTTTTCATGAAAGTGGAATGGTATTGCCAAACAAAAGATTACAAAATGCTGACTCTGACCGGCATTTCAAAATTGGAAGATAAAATTACTTCCGAAGGCGGTTTGGAAAAGTTTTTTGAAGATAAAATAATTTTAGGCTGCAACTTGGGAAAGAATTTTATAGAAGTTTCCCATGATGAAAAAACACTTCGCGTAAGTATAAATAAAAAAGAAAAATTCCTTGCTTATGAAAACTATAATGAACTAATAAAATTGTTCAGCAGCCAATACGAAAATCTTTTAAAAGCGGAAAATTCAAAAGGCAAAAAATCTGCAAAAGAAAAGAAAATATCAAAGCCCATGCTTTTTGAACTTATAGGTTTTGCCATCATTGCAGCCGCTACTATTCTGGCAGGATTGTATAATTTTTTCTTTGACATTCCTGCTTTGAATAAAAAAGTTGCCGCGCTCTTTCTTATTGCTCTGGGAGTCGGTCTACTGATGACTTTCCCCAAGAGCTTTGACGACTATGAAAATGCGGAAGGCTCAGACTCCATTGCTACCAGGGGGTGCTCTCAGTCTCTTATGGGTTTCCTGTTTTTATTAGCTGGCCTTTGGATTATTATTTTTTGAACAGGAACTTATCAAGTAACATTGTTGTGCAACGGCCGCAGTATAAAGACCAAGGCTTCCGTAAAAGTTTCGGGAAAAAAAATAACCTTCTGCATGTGAAAATTTGTAAGGGGCTTTTCGGACAGAGCCTACGCCGCCATGGAGGGGCGCACGAAGTGCGTTGCAAAGCAATGGAGCGGGAAGGGACCCGCGGAACCCCGGAACGGCGGTGGCGCATTGGCACTTTCAGTCGAATTAGCCGAAGAGCATTATGGTAGAGCAAAAAAAAGCATCGTCCAAATAATCAACAAAAGAGCAAACTAATTGACAAGAAAAAAATGTTTGCTGTATATTCTTATGCAAATGTTTTTACGATATGTGTTGAATTCAGTTTTTTCACCGGGAGCTGTTAATCCCATAAAAATTCTGGGACTTTTCATTTCCATGACGGTTCTTTCCGTCTTTCTTGATGAACTGGGCTTTTTTAAGGTACTCGCAAACGCCGCGCTAAAAAAGGCAGGCCAAAGCCGCAAGAAACTTTTTTACCTACTTTACACCACGGTTTCCGTCCTGACGGTATTCACCAGTAACGACATAATCGTGCTTACCTTTACGCCCTTTATCTGCTACTTTTCTTCAAGCGCAAAGATAAACCCCATACCCTATCTCTTTACGGTTTTTGTAGCCGCAAACACATGGAGCATGGCGCTGATTATTGGAAACCCAACCAACATCTATCTTGCAAGCAGCCTGGGAATTGATTTTTTTGTCTACCTAAGGACAATGATTCTTCCGACCGCCGCTGCAGGATTGGCTTCTTTTATTTTGCTTCAGTTCTGCTTTGAAAATGAATTCAAGCAGAAGATGTCCGTTGGCATAACGCCCGCTGGCCACATAACATCGCCCTTCCTTTTGATTGTAGGAATCTTGCACCTTGCCCTTTGCACACTGGCTTTAAGCGTAAGCTCATTCCTTGGGGTGGAGATGTGGCAGGTTTCCGTGTTGTGCGTGCTAAGCCTTGCCCTTTGGAACATGCTCTATGCCGCAATAAAAAAGCGCTACCCTTCGGAATTCATCCGCTGCATAAAGCGTGCCCCTTGGAATTTGGTTCCCTTTCTTTTGCTTATGTTCGTGATTGTGGTGGTTCTTGAATACTTTAAGCTTCCGTCCTTTTTGTACTCGCTAATAGGAAAGGGGGCAGAAGTCTTCAAGTACGGAGTCGTTTCTTTCTTTGCCTGCAACCTTATGAACAACATTCCCATGAGCGTACTCTTTAGCGCGGTAACGCAGAATGTTCCCCAGGCCCAGCGGGTAGGGGCGGTTCTTGCGGTTACGGCGGGATCAAACCTTGGTGCTTTCCTGACTCCATTTGGTGCGCTTGCTGGCCTTATGTGGCAGAAAATCTTGCGCGGGCAGGGGCTTTCCTTTGGCTGGCGGGATTTTGTCCGATACGGTGGAAGAATAGGACTCCCATCTTTGGTTGCAGCCCTTGTGGTCCTGAATTTCCTGGTATAATTTTTTTACTCTTCTGGACGGTACCCTTGTACGCTCTGCCATCCCTTTCTTGGCTAACTCGACCGGATGTGCCTTTCGTCACCGCCCATCCGGGGTTCCGCTTCCGCTCCATTGCTCCGCAACGCACTCCGTGCGCCCCTACTCGGCGGCGTAGGTTGCAGCGGATTTTTTTTGACAATACTACGTATACGTAGTAAATTGGTTTTTATGGAGGCTAATATGAATAAGTTCTTCCGGTTCAATTTTACAAAAGAAACTCTTGTCGCTTTTAGTGCCGGTGCTGTAATGATAATCCTTAGTCTGATCATGCTCCTTTTTTGCACGGATTCATTTTTTGACAAAGCTATGTCTTTTATCCTCCGTGACCTTCTGATGATTTTTGGTCTGGGTATTGTTTTTGTTTCTCTTTATGAAGGAAGGGAGGGTAAGTCAGTATTAAAAGAAATTGGTTTTACAGGGCAAAAAAGGCCTCTTAGTCTTATACTGGATTTTGTTTTTGGAGCAGGACTTTTAGCTATGTTCTTAAAAGAAGAAGTGCCTTCTGGAATCCTGGAAGTTAAAAATCTTTATGCGGCCACTTACATTCTTGTTGCGGGTATTTTTGAGATGACTTTTATTTACGGATACCTTCGTGCAAGTTTTGAAAAGGCATTTGGAATAATTCCTGCAATTGTTCTTACAAGCGCATTTTATTCATTCCACCATGCGGGGTTTCAGCCGGAATTCCTTCATCTTTTTTTGGTAGGCCTCATGTATTGTTCTGTTTATTACATCACACAAAATCTTCTGATAATATTTCCTTTCTTCTGGGGAGTTGGTGCTTTGTGGGATGTGATTGTCTCATCTGAAGCCGGGGAGCAAATCAAAAATCTTGAATCCTTTGTCATTGCACTTGTGATTTTGGCTTTGTCTGCAATCTGGATTTTTATAGTCAACAGGAGAAAGTGCCATGCTGTCTAAAACATCTATCGTAATTATGGGGATGCTTTTAAAAGGCGAAATGAACGCTTACGATATGCTAAAAATGATTGACAAGATGAACATGCAATACTGGCATCCGATTGGAGCAACGACTCTTTACGAAACCTGTCTGCGGCTGGAGAAAAAGGGCTTAATAGAGGACACTGGCAAGGAAAAAAATAAGGCGGTTTACCGTTTGGCAAAAGCCGGGCGTGCCGAATTAAAGTCTGCAATCTGTGCTCTTTTTGAGCGTATTGATTTTGATTCTGTTTGGTTTTGTCTTGCGGTGATTTATTCAGGTGTGCTTACAAAAAAGGAACTTGAAGAAGAAAAGAAAAAAAGAGCCGCACTTCTTGATGGATACGAAAAGGGAACAAAAGAACACCGCAGACTAATGCTTTCCAAAAAAGTTCCCTATATCAATATCTGTTCAATTGACAGAATGATTCAGATAGTCAAGATGGAAAAAGAAACTCTTGCAAAATTATGAAATGCCAATTTGAGCAGCCAGTGTGGGCTTTCACATAAGAGGCTCTTGGTAAAAAAAAAGGCCCTCCTTCTGGAGGGCTTATCTGCGCTGGTCAAATTGATACATAGCGCTTCAGATGTGTTCCTGCTTAACCGCAGGCGGCTTGGGTCAGCGGGTCCCTGTCAAGGGGCGCCCTATCTTTGTCGGAATTTGCATAATCGCCTCCGTCGATATGGCGGTCTTCAGGCTCCTTGTTTCCTGTTCCCTTACCATCTGAATTCAGTATAGCACAGCTTTGAAATTGCGCAAGGGCAAAAATTATAACTTTTTGTTATATCGAACAAAAGAAAAGGCAGTCCAAAACGTAAGTTCTGAACTGCCTTAGTTAGGTCGGGCTATCGGAATTCGAATCCGAGACCTCTTGCCCCCCAGACAAGCACGCTAACCAGCTGCGCTATAGCCCGATGTGCTGCAAAAGCAAGATGCAATTGCAACGGAAATAATAGTACACTATTTTGCTTTTTGATTCAAGGGGTTTGTGCCGAATTTCTAGAATGCAAGTGCAAATCTTAATGGAAGTAAGAAAATGTAAATGTTAACACGAAAGCACTTCCATTCTCGGCAGGAAACGCGTCAAAAAAGCCGAGCGCGGATATAGGGTATCTGACTCCCTTCGGGGCTTGAAGCTACGCTGCCGGGTTCGCACCGCGCAAATGCTTTTTTGCCACGTTTCCCGCCTCCATTCCAGTGCTTTCTTAATATATTTTTTTGCAAACAACTATTGAAAATATGTCCTTAGCTTTTACACCCATTAGGAACAAGTTAGGATATGTGCTATAATTTAAAGGATGAAAGTTTTTAGTCTTGCAGAAAGAATTTATGCCGCAGTCCGCCTTATTCCCCGCGGGAAGGTTGCCTCTTATTCGCAGATTGCAGCCCTTGTCGGTAACTGTAACTTGCGCCGCTACGTGGGGAATGCCCTGCATAAAAATCCAAGCAATTCCTTTACGCCATGCCACAGGGTTGTAAACGCAAAGGGTTATTGTTCCGGAAGCTTTGCATTTGGGGGAAGCCTTGCCCAAAGAGAAAAGCTTGAAGCGGAAGGGCTTGTCTTTACAGACGGCCATGTGGACATGAAAAAGTATGCAATCACCCAGGATGATTTTGAACTTATGCGCCTGGAACTAGAAATGCAAGCTGACAAAATTCCGCAAGATGGGAAATGCAGCCACAACAGATTGCCCCTATAATGCAGTTATACAAGAGGCAAGGAGAAGACGGGATGGAATGGATTTCTGCGATGCAGAGGGCAATTGACTACATGGAGGCCCACCTGTTGGAAGAGATTAACTATGAAGACGTGGCAAAGAGTGTGTACAGCTCAAGCTACGAGTTTCACAGGGCATTCAGCTTTCTTACGGGTATGACCGCAAATGCCTACATCCGTAACCGCAGGCTGTCTTTGGCCGCAAGGGAAATTGTGGAAACTGGCGGCAGGATTACGGACATTGCATTCAAGTACGGATACGAAACACCGGAAAGTTTTACAAAGGCATTTACCCGCTTCCACGGGGTTGCACCCAAGCTTGCACGAGAGGAATCCACAAGGCTCGTCCTCTTTAACCCTCTTGTAATCAAACTAACCGTTGAAGGGGGAAAGTCTATGGACTACAGAATCGTAGAGACAGAGGCAAAAAAGTTTCTTGCCCTGGTAAGAAGTTTTAGGAACGAAATAATCAATGATGACGACAACCACGAGGTTGCAGATTTTTGGGGAGAAGTAGAGGAAAAGAAGATGCTCACGCCTGCCCGCATGCTTAGGAAAGAAGGCACGAGAGACCTTTACGGCCTTTGCACGCCAACAAAAGCTGGCTCAGAAAGCTTTGACTACGGGATAGGCATTCCCATAGACAAGGACACCGCCGACTTTGACCTTGAAAAGATGAAGCAGGCGGGATTTTCTCTCTGGGACGTAAAGCCTGCAACTTATGTTGTTTTTGACTGCATGGGTAAGGACGCAGACTGCATCCGCAACACCTGGGCAAAGTTCTACAAGGAATTCCTTCCGCAGATGGGCTACGAGGCCGCAGACGAAACAGACTACGAGCTTTACTTTGACGCTGCAAGTCCAAAAAGCCGCCCAGGTCTGTTCTGCGAGCTTTGGATTCCCATAAGGAAGAAGTAGGAACAAACCATTACAGAGCCATGGATGGCGACTTAGCAACATGCAGAATTGCGCAGCGATTCTGCAATCCTTGGAAAATCCAAGGAGGGATTTTTTTGTACTTGAAAAAGCGTAAAAAGCCCATGGAGGGGCGCTTAGCAGCATGCAGAAGTGCAAAGCACTTCTGCAATACCCAAAAAAATCCACGGAGGGATTTCCTTCGTACTTGCCAACAAATAAAAAGCCCATGGAGGGGCGACTTAGCAACATGCAGAATTGCACAGCGATTCTGCAATACCTGGGAAAATCCATGGAGGGTTTTTCTTCGTACTTGCCAACAAATAAAAAGCCCATGGAGGGGCGGCTTAGCAACATGCAGAATTGCTACGCAATTCTGCAATACCTGGAAAAATCCATGGAGGGATTTTTCCAGGTCGTACGCCGCCATGGAGCCCCGGCAGTACCGGCCGAAGGGCGGTATGAGCGTTAGCGAAGGGCGGAACGGCGGTGGCGCAAAGGCCTGTCCGGTCGAATTAGCCATGGCACAAAATGGTAGAGCCATTAGGACTACCGTCCTGAAAAGTACCGTCCAGAAAATCACCGTCAAAAAAAATGCCAGTCAGAAAGCCAAAACTAAGACCTTCTGAAAAAGCCCAAAGAGGGTCCAAACGGTTGAAAATAAATAAAGTTTGGTATATAATTCTTGCCAAAGGATTGCAAAAAGGCAAAAACGGCTATGTTACGTTGTAAAGCAACCGTTGCGCCAAACATTCCTTACAGCAAGGAGTTTTTAATGAACGTTTCTGACATTAAACATGCCGGAATTAAGGCATGGGTTGAAGAATGTGTTAAGATGTGCGAACCAGACAATGTTGTTGTCGTTGACGGTTCCACAGCTGAATATGACCGCTTGATGAAGATTTGCGTAGACAAAGGTCTTGCAACTCCTCTTGCAAAAAAGCCGCACAGCTTTTTGTTCCGTTCACTTCCAAGCGATGTAGCCCGTGTAGAAGGACGCACATTCATTTCTTCAGTAAAGGAAGAAGATGCTGGTCCAACAAACCACTGGATTGACCCTGTAGAGCTTAAGGCAACAATGAAGGGTCTTTACACAGGCTGTATGCACGGCCGCACAATGTACGTAATTCCGTTCTGCATGGGACCTCTCGGTTCACCAATCGCAAAATACGGTATTGAGCTTACAGACTCAGAGTACGTTGTTCTTAACATGGACATCATGACCCGCGCAGGCGAAAAGGTATGGCAGTATGTTGGCACAGACGGCGACTGGGTTCCATGTCTCCACTCTGTTGGTAAGCCACTCAACAATGGCGAAAGCGACAACGGCATCTGGCCTTGCGCAGACGTTGAGCACAAATACATTTCTCAGTTCCCGGAAGAAGGACTCATCTGGTCTTACGGTTCAGGCTACGGTGGAAATGCATTGCTCGGAAAGAAGTGCTTTGCCCTCCGCATTGCTACAGTTCTTGCACGCAAGGAAGGCTGGCTTGCAGAACACATGCTTATCCTTAAGCTTACAAACCCACAGGGCGAAGTTAAGTACGTTACAGGCGCATTCCCGTCTGCTTGCGGTAAGACAAACCTTGCCATGCTTATTCCTACAATCCCTGGCTGGAAGGTCGAGACTGTTGGCGACGACATTGCTTGGATGAAGTACGGCGAAGACGGCAGACTTTATGCCATCAACCCGGAAGCAGGTTTCTTTGGCGTTGCACCGGGAACATCTGCAGAAAGCAACAAGAACGCTCTTATCTCTGCAGAAAAGAACACAATCTTTACAAACTGCGCACTTACAGAAGACGGCGATGTTTGGTGGGAAGGAATTGGCTATCCTGCAAAGGGCAAGCTTGTTGACTGGAAAGGCCAGACACGCGACGCTCTTCCAAAGGACAAGTCTCCTAAGGGCGAAGAATTTGCACACCCCAACGCACGCTTTACAGCTCCTGCAAAACAGTGCCCCTGCATTGCATCTGACTGGGAAGATCCAAAAGGCGTACCGATCAGCGCAATCCTCTTTGGTGGCCGCCGTCCATCTACAATCCCGCTTGTTCACCAGGCACGCAACTGGAACCACG